>CAZHQB010000112.1:0-1501 GCA_964534895.1 uncultured Micavibrio sp. | reverse complement strand
TTAAAGTTCCATTTATATTTGTCCGTACAAAAATATCACTATCCTCTATAGAACGGTCCACATGACTTTCCGCTGCAAAATGAACTACCAAGTCCACACCCTGCATCACTTCATTAACTATTTTTTTATCAGTAATATTTCCCTTTACAAATTTATACCGAGAATTATTTTCTAAATCTTTTAAATTATTCAAATTACCCGCATAAGTTAACGCATCTAGATTCACAATTTCATCCTCTGGATACTTTTCTAAAATATATCTAATATAATTTGAGCCAATAAACCCCGCCCCTCCTGTTACTAAAATTTTCATAGTTTTGTAGGTTAATATTTATTAAATAATTATTTTTAAACATCCACCTTGGAATCATCGCCCAACATTAATTTTAAAGAATGTTTAATTTTATTATCCGTTTTTGCAATAATAGACCTTTTGCCAATCAAGCTATCTCTCAAATTATTAATTTTAGAAATCTGACAATTATTCAAAATTACACAGTGCTCTATATTTGATTTGTTAATTTGACAATCGTCACCAATACTAGTAAATGGTCCAATAAAAGAATTTTCAATCACTACATTCTCGCCAATAGTTACTGGTCCCCTGATATCACTATCAATAATTTTAGAAGTTTTTGGGATGACAACCCGACCATCAATTTGACTATTCTTACTTATTGTTCCTTTTATTCGTCTATTTATAAGCTCATCTAAAACAATAGTATTGGCCTTCAATAAATCATCCTTCTTCCCTGTGTCTAACCACCAATCTGTTACCACATGGCTGATAATTTTTTTGTTGTCCTTAATAAGATTTTGTATAGCATCTGTGATTTCTAATTCGCCCCTCGTTGATGGTTTTAATTTGTCAATAGCCCTATGAATCGCTGATGAGAATAAATAGACGCCGACTAATGCCAGGTTAGATTTTGGATTTTTTGGTTTTTCTTCTAATTGAATTACCTCTCCCTCTTTATTAACTTGAGCCACCCCAAAACTAGATGGATTTTCTACTTCTTTCAGGAGAATTAAAGCTTCTGGTTTTTTTTCTTTAAATTTTTGATAAAATTGCTTAATGTCTCCACCTAATAAATTATCTCCCAGATACATCAAGAATGAATCTTGTCCTAAAAAATCCCGTGCTACTTTTACAGCGTGAGCAAGTCCTTTTGGTTCTTGTTGTAATATATATTTTATATTTACATTCCACCTTGCCCCATCACCAATGGTTTTCTTAATAACTTCACCAGTTTCTGGAGATATAACAATTCCAATATCTTTAATACCAAGCTTAACGATATTCTCAATAACATAAAATATAATTGGTTTATTGGCTATTGGAACTAGTTGCTTGGCTCCTGTGTGAGTAATTGGTCTTAGTCTAGTCCCTTTGCCACCACTTAAAATTAAAGCTTTCATTTTGTATTATTATTTAAAAATTATTTTAACCAACTTGCTCCCGACAACTTCGCCCCTAGAATCCCTGCCACAAAATCTAGCC
>CAZHQB010000111.1:0-1517 GCA_964534895.1 uncultured Micavibrio sp. | reverse complement strand
AACTTAAACAGAACCCAAAAAAGAAATAACCCGAAGACAATTACGCCAATAAAAACAATTAACTGTTGTTGCTCTACAAGTTTCAGAGATGTATTCATATTTCCATTTTTTCTTTATGAGCAAATATAATCCTTTTGCGTGAACTGGCACAATTCACCATTAGAATTATTTCCAATTAAATTCTTAATGCCCTGGTCTATGGAAAGACTTGACAATTTTCCCACTCGTCCTATCTTGATCACAAAACAAAGACCAATCAAAGTCGATACTAAACGAAAAAGATTTAAGCATAACTCCAATATACGGTGTACCCAACACCTTGATTTCTTGAGTATTAGAATCGTCATTCGATTGTGTTTTTTGCACCCCTACTATTGTTTAGAATGGGGAATAGATTTAATTATTTGCGGAAGCACATCGAAGCAAACGGGATAGGTGCTTGTTAACTTCTGAAATGATTCGATAGAATTGGGTTTATCTATAATCTCTTTTTTGAGCAACAAGGAGTAGGACTCCATATATTTATCATCCATCAAAAAGAAAGCGTTAATGTACCCTTCATAACCTCTTGTAATTTTGGATTTTCTATTAGCAAAAAATTCATCAATGGTTACATTGTTCGAATTTCTAAGCTCACAGAGTAATTGAAGTTTGTCACGTAACTCTTTTGGCACAGCAGCAAAGCCAGTTTTGGTGTCAACAAAATCTGGAATATTCATAGCATCCAAATGCTTAACCAACGCAAATAGACTAGAAAAGGTTGGTAATGAATCATCTTTACCAGTCACGGTTTGGTTTATTTCTATAGTTGTACCTTCTGGCGACCTTTCTTTAACTAATTTCAAGATAAGATCTTTAAGAATACCTAAAAAATCACCATCATTTTCTTGCCCCCAATGAACAATTTGGTTAGACAAAATATTTTTGGGGCGTGCTTTAGCTAAAGCCCAAATAAAAGAATCACATCCCAAATTCCTTTTTAAAAACAAGCGATTACAACGTTTTTTGACTACCCAACACCTAGAATTGGATTCTTCTTGTAACTTTACATTTAACACCTTAAAAAATCGTTTAAAATATTTTTGAATAGGTGTGTTTTTGACATTCCCTTTTGTTAAAACACTCTTTTTATTAAGCATAAAAACATCTCCCCTAACCGAGGCTATCAAAAGGTTTTCAATTTTATTCTTTTTATATAGAGGATAAATAATCAAACTGTCCCTTAAGCCAGTAATGTGAAATATTTTGACATTTTTCATAACACCAAATTCACTATTAAAGCCATCAGATTTTCTATAATAAGCAATGCTATCGTACAGAGCAATTTGTTCTTTTATGAAAGATGGTATAGAATTACCAGTTTGCGCATATCCAGCTTGCAGTGGAATCAGAAATACAAACAAAATTTTTGAAATTATTCTTATCATAGTCACTTTTTTAGTTCACAAAAGTAGTAAAATTTCACCCCATAAAAAAAGGTCGAGATGAAAAATTTTAACATCTCGACCTATTTATAA
>CAZHQB010000110.1:0-1528 GCA_964534895.1 uncultured Micavibrio sp. | reverse complement strand
TCTTAAGTTGCTTAAAAATCTTACGGAGGTAGATGTGAAGTGAAGTGTTTATTTAAGAAATTAAAAATTAAGTCATTGAAAATTCATTTAAAATTTCAAATTTAAGCGGTGAATGTAATTTATAAAAATGAACATAAGATGAGAAATAGAAATAAGTTGAATATTATAAAAAGAGAACAATCTATCGACGCAAGTGGTTTTACTTTAATTGAGATGGTGATTGTCATCGCAATGATTGGAATTATTAGTAGTGCTACTTTTAAATTGGTAAAATTTTCTGATATTTATAAAAATTTGAAATTGACATCGGCGGAAGTAAAAGGAATGGTTCGTACGGCGCAAACTTTAGCTTTGTCACCACCGATTATTAAAGATGGCGGGAATAATCGGATTATTTGTGGTTTTGGGGTGAGAAATGTAGATAATAATGTTAATAAGCCTATTCAAATATTTTATTCTTATTCTAAAAATAATAAGCCAGAAGATTGTAGAATTATTGGCAGCTTAAATCAAGTCTGTTTAGCGCCAGATATAGGGTGTGATAGTTATCATTATGATGCAAAATATTTAGGCGGAAAAGATGATAGTGGTGTGATAATAAGTAATTATTCTGATAATGGTAGCGTTTTGATATTTTTTCGTTCTCCCTATGGAAAGGTGATTGGAGCGGATACTGATTATATAATAAAAATTAGTCAGGTTGGTACGCCAAATTATAAAAATGTTGTTATAAATAAATTTGGAAGAATAACTTCACAGTGATGGATATTAAAACATATTAACATTGAAACATTGAAACATTTAAACATTCATTTAAAATTTAAAATTTATAACTTAAAATTCTTGCGCCTTAAGAAGTTTTTTGAGACGTTGAAGAAGAATTTAAGTGGAAGTAAAGACGCGGAAAAAAAGCAGACTATCGGCGCAAGTGGCTATACTCTAATCGAAGTAGTAATTGTAATGATGATTACGGCGGTTGTTTTTGTGGGAATTTATTCTTTATTTGCAGGAGCAATGCGAGCCGATACGGAAAGTCGTTATGAAATTGTAGCGGGAGAATTAGCCCAGGAAGGAGTGGAGTTAATTAAAAATATAAAAGAGGATAATGATTTGAAATTTGGAGTTTGGGATGGCGCTGATTCCGAAAGTGATAAACCATTAATTAATACTGGTATTAATAGTGGAAATCCTTATTTTGATTTTGATAATACGAAAATTAATATCAGCAGTAATAAAAAAATGCAATATAATAGTGCGGCAGGAGAGTATAAAATTAATTGTTCAGGTGCTACTTGTGTCGGTCCGGTTTTTGAAAGATGGTGTGAAGTTGTTGGTGAAGATAAAATATCAGATCCAAACAACGAAGTGGATACTTTAAGAATAACTTGCACAGTGGAATGGGAAAGTGCTATGTTGGGTGATAAAGGAAAAAGAAAAGCGGTGGCGGAAACGACGGTGACTGATTGGGAAAGGTAGGAAATTAATTAAGAATTAAGAATTAAGAATGGAATAAGAAAAAATACAAATA
>CAZHQB010000109.1:0-1562 GCA_964534895.1 uncultured Micavibrio sp. | reverse complement strand
TCCTGAACTTTTCCAAAAGATTTTAAACGAACAGCCAATTCCACCAAGAAGATGGAAGCCCTTAATTAATAATGAAGTTGAAAATATCATCTTAAAATTATTGGAAAAAGAACCTTATAAAAGATTTAGCAGCACAAATGAATTACTGGATTCAATACAAAATATAAATGGAGCGACACAAATTCAAAAGTTTGATACTTCAATAAGAGCATACATCAGACTTTACAATGAAAAATCTGCTATTGAGAATTTTTCTAAAAGATATAATAATGAAATAAATGTAATTTTTCCTATAAATTATCAAAATTTACGACAAACAAAAAATATACTCCCAATGTTGCACAAAGGGAACTTCAATATTATTATTGACCCTGCAACAATTAGACTTGCATATTCAGCACAACAAGACGTAAAAGGATTGCAAGAATTACCATATTTCCCTAATGAATTTAATGTTATATCACCGGCGTATTTAAAGGATAATCAAAAGAAAAAAGAATATGTTAAAAAAGTAATAGATGCACAAGCAAATTTATCGCCTGATATTTTACTTACTCCATTTCATTATGTTCATAATACGAACATTCCTGCAACTCGTAGACGTAATCCAGTTGAAGAATGGTTTGACCTTGACATTAAACTAATAAAAGAGAGCATTGATTATAAAAATTCTATAACTGAATATTCGGAAATCCCATTATATGCCGGAATATGTATTAATAGTGAAAGTTTATTGGATCAAACTTTCAAAGAAGATTTTTTAAATATATTCTCATCATTAGCTTGCGATGGATATTTAATTTACGTAGATAATATTAATAACGAAACCAATTCTACTTCACTATTCCATTACATAACAACTTTAACAACTCTTCAAAAATACACAAAGAAACCTGTAATTGCCGGTAGAGTAAGCCCTGGTATTGGTTTGGGATTAATTTCTGCCGGGATAAGTGGTTTTTCAACCGGGACAGCTAGGTTTGAAAGTTTTTATGAAGATTTGTATAAAGAAGCAACTGACGCATACAATATGTATGAAAGATATTATTTCCCGGATTTGTTAGGAACGGTTGCTATCCAAAGAAAGAACCCTGTTAAACTAAAACAAATTTTTGATAATATTGGTTATTGTAATTGTCATTATTGTTCTGGAAAGTCATATATTGAAATGATTGATGCCCCTAATAACAAATTACATTTTTTAGAAAATTTACATAAGGAAGTTGATTATTTAAAAACAATACCTGAAAATAAAAGAATAGCATATTTTAATAATAGGATTGATAAAGCATTAGCAAATTATAAAAAACTAAAAGGTGTTTTCAAATCATCTGATTATTCGCATTTACAAAACTGGAAAAAAGTTTTCGAAGCATTAAACAAATAAGGAATTATGGAAATGTTTAGATATGAAAAAGATATGATACCCGTAATAAAAGAATTCTTTAAGGAAAGATTTAGACAATCTTTATCAGTTGAAGAATTAAATACTGGAATAGGTATTGCAGATGTCGTATTTTCAAAAAAAATAAATAAAAGAGATTATTACTTTAATAATTTTG
>CAZHQB010000108.1:0-1594 GCA_964534895.1 uncultured Micavibrio sp. | reverse complement strand
ACCTAACGTCTCAAACACTCGACCCTAACTCACCCCGATTTTTTGTGCTATAAGCGATAGCGTAGCATAAAAATCGGGGTGAGTTAGGGTCGATGTGATTTGACTTGTTAGATATTTTTTTTGTATACAATTGCAAAAGATATAATTAAAAAAATAAAAATAATAGACAGGTCGGATATACTGTAATGAAGAATCCCGTCACTATTTGTTGCCTTAAGCCAATTATCTGTTTCAGCATTAAAAGTATAATTATCAAATACTCGTATTTGTTTTTTAGTCACTATACCCACTAATGAATCAAAAGAAAATAAAATATTTGTACAAATTAACATCATAAGAAAGTATATATTTCTCGTGGTTACCAGAAATATAGAGGATATAATAATAAAAAAACTTATCCCAGTTAAAACAAATATGAAAATTAAATTAAACTGCCCTAATACAGCATTAGTGGCATCCTCTGATTTCCCTCCAAGTATAAAAAAAGAGCTATCTAATTCAATTGAAAAATTTATAAAAAACACTAGAGTAATTACAGAAATAAAATAAATTACTCTTGTTGTATTAATAAGTAACACGTCCTCTATACCTCTATTTCAAGCTAGAGGCAATGTTGTTAAGAACATTACTTTCTACTATTGCTTCCATATATCTGTGTGGATGTTTTCTATGTTCTAAGTTGTTAATCTGATCAGATGTAATCTTAGTATTAAAGATTGTAGTTGTTGAATCATTGGCAGTATGTTCCTCCCCTCTTGAACATTTAATAATTCCACAACTACCACGTTGATAATAGTTATGGTGACTTTCCACATTAGATGGTATTGAGGTATTTAGTGTGTAATTTCTAAAGTGTCTATCTGTAGCATCAACTGTTATAAGCTCATCAACTTTTACACCATCTTTTTGTAATGAATGGGCCAAATCAATAGAACAACGAGCACCATTACTGTACCCATAAATGATTAATTTATCACCCATATCATAATTTTTAGTGATATGTTTTTTAGCTGTTTCTATTGTCGATGAGCATGTAATTCCTGGGTCAATGAACTGCCCCTTAAAATTTTTATTTTCTTTATTAACAATATCATGAACTTTATTATATATTTTTTCAGTCCCGCTATAGTTTTGAACTTCTGCTGTTTTATCTTGCCCCCCACCATCAAAACCTCCCGTTGTAGCTATAAAAACCACGTCTTTTTTACTTTTTTCTTGATCTGATACTTTCGGGTTTTGTGATAAAGCCTGTTGAAATTCTTGTATGGCTTTATTTGAAGGAGAATTAGTTATCTTCTCCTTTCCTTGATTTAAATAAAATTGATTTGAAATCGTATTTTGATATGTTTTTTCACTCATAAAGTTATCATCCATGTTGATTTATATATACTTGATAAGTGTAGCTAAGTTTGAAAAAAATATTTTTTGACATGCTGTATGGAGTAAAAATAGAAATAGACGGTATGCCTTATTTATCTAACGCCTTGCTAAAGGGCAGGCGTTTGAAACGATAAATAGTCAAAATAGCACAAACTTACAGAAGCTACAAAACGTAAAAAGAAGCCCTGAGTAAGCCTGTCCATTTTTGAGCAAT
>CAZHQB010000107.1:0-1603 GCA_964534895.1 uncultured Micavibrio sp. | reverse complement strand
AATATCCTGATAATCCCGAAGCACAAGAATTTGCTATGGCGGCGATGGAAACTTTGAGTAATAATCCAAACTTAAGTTTTACTGATATACCAATAGTTCAAGTTCCTGAACAAACTACAGATACAGATATTGTTGATATGTTAGAATGTTTTGATTTAAATCAAGCAGCCACCCTTACTATTTACGTCGAACAACCTCTTTCGGGGTCTTCAGTTACAAGTTATAATCGAGATGTTGGGCATACATTTATTTCAATTAAACAAGGGTTTAATACTGCTGTCTTTGGTTTTTATCCTCAGGGTGATTGGGTAAATCCTTTTGCACCTGAAGATCCAAGTGAATTAATTAATAATGAAGAACATGGTTATGATGTAAGCATTACAACTTCTATTTCACCAGATCAACTTACTGATATTATTGATTACTCAATCAATTATCCTACTGTATATAATTTAAACACTTACAATTGTACTGATTTTGGGATAGAGATTGGAAATATTGGTGGTCTAGCACTTCCTAATGCCGATGGTACTTGGATTGGAGGTGGTGGTTCAAATCCAGGAGTTTTAGGTGAAGTTATTAGAGACTTACCTAGTAGTTCAAATTACTCAACAAATACAACTGGCGGTAAGGCTCCAAAGAACCATAAAGACTGTTAAACTTTTAATCTAATTGACAAATGAAAACATTTATAACTTACAGCATGATAATAATTTGTTTTACTTCGTGCCAAGTATCAAAAGATAAATTATTAATCGAAAATTTTGTAAAGAAATATATAATAAATAATACTGAATTATCTACAGACGGTATTGAGGAATTTATAACCCTTTTTGATTATAAAAAAGAATTAAGACTAGAGTTTATTACATACTTTTTAGAAATTCAACAAAAAGACTTAATAAATAAAGGTAATTTCGAAATCTTTAGTTATAAAGAGTTTATGGATTCAAATATAATACGTAGAGAAAAAGTAGAGTTCCCTAAAAATTACAAGAATATTTATTTTTTGGTTGCAGACTCAACAGAAATAGGGTTTTATATTATTGATGAGCATAAGATAATATCATTTTTTTGTGCAAATATAAGAAAAAGAGAAACAGATAAAGGTCATCCTTTCTTTCTAAACAAAGAAAACGGCAAGAATTGAGAATTATGATCTTAAAATGTATATTGATATTATTTGTTAACAAACCATAACATGAAACGATTGACAATAGCGGTTTAATAAAAACCTAAACCGCTTTTGTTTTCTAACAAGTAAATTGAAAAATGAATCAAAACAGACTTTTTTGTCCACTATATATTTTATATAAAACGGAGCGTGCTAATAAAATAAGCACCCTTAGTAGCGGCAAGGCTGTTTTTACAACCACTTTTGATATTGGTATAACCGATGATGTTACCTATCAACAACAAATATTAGACTGCTTGGGTTTACAAGACGTAAATACTACCGATTTTAATTATGGCTCGTGGATTGCCACAGCAGGTTTTAATGACGTAAGAGCTATTGCAACTTTCTTAAATTCTCCTAGCGACACTAATAATCCTTATGGACCTACTAATTGTGGAAACCCAGCAGCACAAGAATTTGCTATGG
>CAZHQB010000106.1:0-1625 GCA_964534895.1 uncultured Micavibrio sp. | reverse complement strand
TGCGAGGGCACAAAAAGTCTGGGGGAGCAATCGCTTCATTTGTGCAAATGGTAAAAAATCCTGGAATTTTAATTTGGAAGTATCCATTAACAATTGCCGTAACTACGCTAATTTATATAGCCCTTACAGGAAGTTTATTGATGTTTGGTATACACCTATTGAAGAGTAATTTTCTCGCAGGCATATTACTTATCATCTTTTCTTCCGTGATTGTGCAAGGATTTCTTTTTGCATCCGGTATTCTTTTTGCGCCTTTTTCTGTAATAGATAAAGCAAATGGCCCCCTAAAAGCAATTGCCCATACCTGGAGGATTTTTAAGGGAAACAGATGGAGAGCCTTCTTTGCATCATTATTATCCGTAGTTATATTTTTAGTTTTACTAGCTGTTGCTGTGGTTTTGCCTGTTTATATGATTTATATGACAGGAAGTGTTACTTTTAGTATTTGGAGTGGTTTGCATATTTCAGATAGTGCTTGGGCAATAATAGCAGTATCCTCTTTTTTGATGGTCTTTTTTGTAATTCCTAGTATTACATTTATGATTACCAATATATATGTGCAACTCCTACGCATTAAAGAGGGTAATACTCACGAGCTTGAAGACGAAAATACAAATCATTTGGCACATACCACACCAAAAGGCAAATCATTTTCACTTATGGCTTTTTTTGGTAAAGTCAAAGCATTTATACAAAAAATAATACACAATAGTATCTTATTAAAAATAATCAAATGGTTGCTTGCTTTTGGTATTGTATTATCTGTAATGTATGGAGCGTATTACACTTATCAATGGTTCTTTCCAACCCTTGAGCCGGCAACCATAACGCTCAACAAAGATATTTCACAGAAGAAAATTGATGAGTACCTTCAAAAGGCAGAAGAAAAAATTGCCGAAACCGGCAAACGAGACATTGTGATGATTGTTGGTCGTGATTTGGTGTATACCTATAAAAATAAATTGCATATTTTGAAAGGGAGTGATTGTGAGTGCAATTTTGATAACCCATCACAAAATAAATGTGATGTGGAAGAGGAGTATTCAGACCCTCATAATTTTGGAGAAAATATTGTTGTAAATAAGTATGGTGCTGTGTGCGCTGGTTCTGAACCAGGTGGCGGGGGATTGGTGATAACAAAAAATAATGAAAATACAGTTTATATAGATATCCAATCTTGTGTCGCTAAAAATGAACTAGAAAATATCACTCGTAATTTATCACCCCACGATGCTTATATGGCAAAATTGAGCGGAAAGAAAGTAAATAGATTATTTCGGTTGAAAAATATTGATACTTCAACAGGTGTTGTGGAATATGAGATTTTTAAACCGCAAAAAGAAGATGATTATCTTACTTTAGATTATGCAGAAATGGGAGATGTTTATTTTATATCTGACTATCCTCACAATCTCACCCTCTTCTCACCAAAAAAAGATTTTGAAAAATACGCTACAAAGGTAGATGAGAAGACAGTGAATTGTACTCCGGATAATGTATATATGGAAGCACCGATGGAGGGCGGGGAATATAATGATCTGGATTATGATACGATGTAGGAAATAGATTTGTAAAAAGTTACTAACTTGATTAAGCAATCATGAAAAACTTCCTTAAAATAATAA
>CAZHQB010000105.1:0-1648 GCA_964534895.1 uncultured Micavibrio sp. | reverse complement strand
AAATTAGTAAAAATTAGTCCGCCAATAAAAAATATTGCTAACAATATAGATGAATCTAAATTGTTTAGTATTTATGATAAAACAGGGCAAAAAATATGGCCTAAAAACATTGCTAAGCCATATATAGAATTTCCTAAATATAATTTGACCAACAATTATAAAGATCCTTTGGTAAGCATGAGAAATTCAATTTATTCAAATAACTCTCAATTTGAAATATTACAAGGTTTAGATGGTTTGGAAACCGGAGTTAGTCCTATGGACCCAGATATTGCAGTTGGTAATAATTACGTAATAGAATTAGTGAACGCTGCACCCACAACCAAAATGAGGATATGGGATAAGCAAGGAAATGTTTTAATAAATGGTGTTAATTTACAATCAATAAGTGGTTTTCCGGGATATGGCGATCCAATTGCTATGTACGACAAGTTTAATGATAGATACATTGTAACAGAATTTATGATAAAAAACTATAATCAAGCAACTGAAAATGGTTTAATTATTATGGTTTCGCAAAATGGAGATCCTACTTCATCTTGGTATGTTTATAAATGGGTTCTCAATGATAATTATACATTGGATTATCCAAAATGGGCTGTTGGTCCGGATGGTATTTATGTTCATACGAATAATTTTTCTCAAAATACTTCCAATATAAATTCACAGAGTAATCAACAGCAAATATCAAGTTTTACAGGATCATTTTTTATAGTATTTAACAAAAATGAATTATATAGTGGTAATTCAACTTTTAGAAGTATGAGAATATCCCAAAACAATGGTACTTCTTGGGTTAAGTATTCAACTTGTCCTGTCCAAATACAGGGTGATTTATTACCAAATACAGGACAATTGTTTGTTGGTAAGCAAATTAATGGACATACTCTTTACTTAACTGAAACTAATGTTGATTGGAACAGTAATTTATTTTCCCAGCAAGTTGTTGCTAATATAAATTTAGCTTCATATTATAATGCTATTTGTTCTGCTAGTAGAAATCGTTGTATTCATCAAAAGAACTCTACATCGAAACTGGAAGCATTAGCCTATTATATAATGAATCAACCTAAAATCAAGGTTACCTCAAATTATACAGGTTTGATTTATGCTTTTACAGTTAATGTTGGCAATAATACTGCAGGTATAAGGTGGGGAGAATTAGTCAAACAAAATAATAATTGGAGTTTAAGACAAGAATCAACCATTGCTTCAGGTCAAAATTATGAGCATTATTTCATGCCGGCTATTTCATATGACAATAATGATAATATCTTACTTGCTTATAATACAAGTGGTGTTAATACTTATCCAAGTATAAATGTAAATGGAAGATTTTCAACTGACCCTTTAAATCAAATGACATTAGGGAATAATGATTTAAAGTTAGGTAACTCATATGTTGGGACTATAAATGGTAGGTTTGGAGATTATAACGATCTTGTTTTAGATCCTGCTGATGGCTCTTTATGGATGGTTGCAATGTATGGAAAAAATAATGCTTTAAGAACTTCAGGTACTTTTGTTTCAAATTTTACGTTATCAAATTGTCTAAGTGATATTGTTATAACTGATGATGTATTATCACAAACAATAGACAATCAATCCTCATCAAACACCATTACTGCAACGAATACCATATTTAATA
>CAZHQB010000104.1:0-1654 GCA_964534895.1 uncultured Micavibrio sp. | reverse complement strand
GCTCGTTCTGGCATCCTGGCGTGCGGCGGGTCCTCGTGCTTTCCGATGATTTTGGCTATCGCAATGACGATCTTGGCTTCCGCTCCTCGGCCATTGAGGCTATTTGATATTTAGAACTTTGGATTTAGTGTGGAATTTTGGTTTTTTTGCTCAACCCCAGGTTGTCACTCTCTCAATCTTTCAGATTGATTCACCTGTGGTGCAAAGACAATTGGTTTTTGATAAAAGTGAATAGTTGCAGTAATTTAAGTTGTAACTTAAGAAATATATGATATAATTAAGTTGTAACTTAATTCTTAAATTAAAAAATATGCAAACACTTATTAGGAAATATGAACGATTAAATAAAGAGTATAAAAATATTTATGAGAGAAGCTATTACAATTCATTGGAAAGCGAATTTCGTATAGTTGGTATTATTGGCAATAGAGGTGTAGGCAAAACAACTTATTTGTTTCATTATCTCAATAAAAATTATTCAAACTCAAAACAGGCGTTGTATGTTTCAATGGACGATATATATTTTAGTAAGAATTCTCTTATTGATTTAGTGGAGAAGTTTATTGATGATTATGATGGAAAAATTTTGTGTATTGATGAAATTCATAGATATCCAAACTGGTCGCAAGAATTAAAAAACATTTATGATAATTACCACAAGAAAATAAAAATCATATTTAGTGGTAGCTCTGCAGTAGATTTAATTCAACAAAAATACGATTTATCAAGGAGAGCAACGTTAAAGTTGATGCCAGGGTTTTCTTTTAGAGAATATCTTGAATTTAAGCAGAAAATAAAATTACAATCGTATTCTTTGGAGGAATTAATAAAAAATAGAATGAGTATAGATGATAAAATTACTGACATTAGTAGAATACAAGGGATTTTTAAAGAATATTTAAAAACGGGTTATTATCCAATTTTTTCGGATTTTGAAAGTGAATATGATATTTTTGATGCTTTAAATGGTATTATTGACAAAATGATAAATATTGATATAGCAACATATTATTCATTAAAAACTGAAACCTTGCCAGTTTTTAAAAAAATATTATATTTTGTGTTTACTTCTGCACCAGGTTCAATAAATGTATCTAAATTATCAAATAGTTTAGGTAAATCATTTCCAGATACATCACGGTACATTGAAATGGCAAGGGAAAGCGGACTTGTCCGTTATTTGTTGAATGATAAACTTGGTCACGCGATGATTCGTAATGCAGAAAAAGTTTATCTAAATGATACCAATATGATGTATGCTCTCAGTGATTCTGTGGGAAAGAAAATTGACATTGGAAGTATGAGGGAATTATTTGTAATTAATCAATTACAGTCAGCGGGTTATACAGTAACATCGACGGCGAACGGAGATATTGCAGTTGGGGCAAAAAAATCGGTTTTGGGTGATGAATATATTTTTGAAATAGGTGGAAAAAATAAGACAACAAAACAAATTCAAGATGTGAAGAATAGCTATTTATTATTGGATGATATTCTTAGTGGAGATAAAGATAGTATTCCACTATATTTAGTAGGTTTTCTTTATTAGTCTAATAGAAATACAAAGAATAACAGGTAAAATAAACCCATGCCAACCAAAACATGCCAAAAGTACAAACAAAAACTCAAAGAACTCCAAGAACTCTCGGATAAG
>CAZHQB010000103.1:0-1656 GCA_964534895.1 uncultured Micavibrio sp. | reverse complement strand
CAGAAACCTTGAAGGCGTTTACGATTTGGTAAAAACCGTAAATATTGTGGTTCAAAAAATTTCGGCTAACCTTGAAGAAAAATTGCATTCCGATGCCATTAAACTCATAAAAGGGCTTGCGGTTTACTCGCTTTGGAGCAAAGGACAAAACGGTGCTACCGCAAAGGAATTGGCCGAACAACTTTTAATCATTCCGCAAAACAATGTTTTGGAAGCATTTATGCAAGTGGCTATGATTATTAAAAAAATCAGAGAGGCGACAGATGGCTTTTATCTGAAAATTGTAAAAGACAAAGCAACAGGTAACGACTATTTTAAGTTTGACCCAAATATTGACGGGCAAGACCCTGACGAAAGAATAGACAATGAAATTGTTGCCGTAGGCGGTGATGAGGATAAGCAAGAGGCAGTACTTTTTGAACAAATAAAAGAAATACTTGATGACGAACATTACAAAAACAACCCGAATGTTTTTATTGATGAAGCCACTTGGGTTTCTGTCAAATCGTTTCGTAAAGGTTTAATTGTTTTTCAAAGAAAAGGACAAGAGATAAAATCGTTGGATAAGGCTGCTTATGTCATCAATTTTATTTCGCCTTACAGCGATAAAAAACCGGTAAAATATTCCGAAAATCAACTAAACATTAAACTTCATATTCCCAATCAGGAAAATATTGAGTTGATAAAGAGGATTGTGGCTATCAAATCCTTAATCAACAAAAATATGATGGTTTCGGCAATGACCAAACGATTGAATGAAACTGTCAACGGATATAGAAATCCTGCCGGAGTAGTGGTCACGGGCATAAAATATCGTATTGCTGTTTGGATACAAAATTTTGCCAAAGCCGAATTAAACGGTAATAAAGTTTCAATAAAATCTACACTTGGGAAAGATTTTAATAATCTTTCGGAAATTGTATCGCAGCTTAAAGAAAAGTTATTTGACAAACTTTTTAATATCGAATTTCCCGAGCATCCGAAATATGCCGAAACATTATCATCAAATAATATTGTTTCAACACTTACGCATATTAGCCAGGAAGTTGTAAATGGCGATTTTAGAGCTTTATCATACCGTAGCAAAAACTTTTTAAGTACTTTAAATCTGCTTAATGAAAATGGCGACCCCGATGTTGGTTCTAATAAAATAATGCAGTTGATTTTAACCAAGGTTAACGCTAAAAAAGGAAAGGTTGTTGACATTAATAAAGAAATTGTTGCAGAGCTTAGTCAAACACCTTATGGTCTTGAACCTGAGATTGTTTACTTTTTACTTGTTCTTCTTACTACCTTGAACAAAGTGGCTCTAAAAGGGCGAGGTGGTGATGAAATTGACATTTCTAATATCAATGAGAAATTCAAAAGCATCAGCCAATTTGAAAATATTGTTTATGTGGTAAAAAAAGACGATTTGTCTTACGATTTTGCTCAAAACCTGATGAATGCTTTGGGTTTGAACGGAGCTAAAATTTTAAGAGAAAAATACAGAAACGATGCCTTTACCGAATACAAAAAAAGAGTAAAAGAAATTACCGACAATATAAGTTCGGTTGAATTTCTTATTGATAAATTGGAAAATAAAAATTCGCTTTATCTGAATATCGACAGTGCAAAAAGCATTTTAAATGATGTAAAAACTATTGATTGGCAGGC
>CAZHQB010000102.1:0-1730 GCA_964534895.1 uncultured Micavibrio sp. | reverse complement strand
CTGGTTTTTTATTTGTTATATGAAAATCTTTGAATACAAAATTCAATTATTTTTTCTCTTCTAATATCAACTTTTTCTTTATTAAAATCGCCAGCATTAATTATTCCTGCAATATCTCTCATCATTTTAACATTCGACTTTAAATAACCACTAACTTTATTAATTGGTGGGTTATTTCTTACAGAACTTGATTTATTTAGATTTTCTTCAATTAATGATAAATTACCTATTCTATTTTTTTCATAATCGTAAGTTTCATCAAATCCATATGTTGATACATCAAAGTTTGGGTCTTTACTAAAAATGTGTTCAACTTGTAATGATTTATAAAATGAATATGATATTTTCTCGTTATTCAATTCTTCTAATATGTATTTTACAGATCCATTTCCATAAATGTTTTCACCTAAATATGTTTTAAATGTATGGTCCCCCATAAATCTTTCACCAAAATTTATTAAAATGTTATTTATTTCGTTTATTGATAAATTTTCATTATTCAATCTTGAACTTAACCAATACATATCAGCAATTGGATTTGTTCCCTTTAATTTATAAACTCTAACTTCAATACTTTCTAATAAGTCTATTAAACTATCAAGTTTATTTTGCATATGAAGTCTAACAAGAACAGGATAAAGAGTTGCAGTGAATTCTAAAAATCTAAAAGGTTTTTCATACGCAACATTGGATTTAACTTTTGAGAGTAATGAACTGTAATTAATTGAAAAATTGCTAAAATCACTAATATAACCTTCGATGAATTCTTTTAGTTTTTCTTTGTCATCACGAAGTCGTTCACATTTGTTTTTAATGTTTGAAAATATTGTATTTGCCCCATCTCTATTATTCCAAGTTTCTGTAAAATATTTATGTGCTGAATAGTAATGGTGAGTGAATATTGTATTTTCTTCAAATCTACCCAATATTCCTAATTCCGATTTAAGCACTAAAATATCATCATAAGCATCAAATATTTTTTCAAATTTATCATTTATTAATGAGTTTAAACTTTCATTTAAGTAAAGAGTAGAGTACAACATTAGGATGCTTTTAGTTTTATCTAATATTCTTAATGGTAATCCTCTATCATTAATTATAGAGAACATTTTAACAGCTTGTGCTTGATTTTCGACATTGAAAACTAATACCTCTATTCTGTCTCGAACATAAATTATCCAATTTGTTATTTCCTGTTCTGTTAAACCTTCTGCAAGTGATAAAAACTGCTCTTTTGCTGCATACATTAATTTTTGACTTCGTTTTGTTAGTTCTTCTTTTTTGATTGATTTAAAATCAAAAACTAATTTTGTTAAAAATTCTCCGTCTATTCCTTGGGGTAATAATTTTAAATTATCTTTTGAACCAATGAAAGCCTTTTGTTGTTCGTCTCTAATGTCTTTGTCAGATATTTTTTCAATTAAAACTGACAGTAATAAAAATATTGTTGTTAATCTTTGTTGTCCATCTATAACTTCGTATTCTGTGTCGGTTGATAAACCAATACTTTTATTTTCCTTAAAACATAATGTCCCAACAAAATGGTTCATACCATTTCCAATACTCTCATTTATATCATTCCATAAGGCTTTTGTTTCATTGTCAGTCCAACTATATTTTCTTTGGTATTTAGGAATAGTAAAATGGTTGCCTTTAAATATGGAACCAATCTTGTCTGTTTGGCTTTTTGTTATTGACATATTTATTTCCTTTTATAAATTCATTTTTTT
>CAZHQB010000101.1:0-1790 GCA_964534895.1 uncultured Micavibrio sp. | reverse complement strand
TACAGGAAGATGATACCATTTCAATTTTGGGATTAACCGATTTTAAACCCGGCAAGAATCTGGTAATGCAATTGGAACATGCAGATGGCGCTACTGATTCATTTGAAGTGGCACATACTTATAATGAAGAACAAATTGCTTGGTTCAAAGAAGGAAGTGCTTTGAACTTAATCAAAAAACAAAAATAAATTCACACTGTTTCGCATGAAAAGAGGTTGTTTAAAAAGACAACCTCTTTTTTTAACGTGAGTTCGATGTAAGAATCGAAGCAAAAATTCAATAAATACGTGAGATACAAACTAATTTTTCTTATGTCGAACGCACGTTTTTATGATATTTTTTTACGATAACTCCTTTACATAGTCTATTTTTGCAATAATAAATTACCGAAAGCATGAAAATTACAAAAAAATTAGTTTCTAATATCCTGTTTGTTATATTGATAGCCCTGATGCTTATCCCTACAACTAAAGCTTGGATCTTACGTCAAATCTCTTTTGCTCCCGGTATTGAAAAAGTAGAGAACCAAGTTCAACTCACCTCTTACAATTGGGCTTTACAAGGGATTAATACCGATAACCTGGATTTTAATCAGGAAAAGGGCAAAGTAGCTATTGTCAACTTTTGGGCAACTTGGTGTACTCCTTGTGTAGCAGAAATGCCGAGCATAGAAGCATTGTATAAAGATTATGGTGATAAAATCGATTTTATATTAGTCACGACCGATCCCAAACAAAAAGTACTTCCATTTCTAGAAAAACACCAATTTACATTACCTGTTTACAACCAAGTAACTCAAGCTCCTAAAGAGTTCTTTACAAAGACAATTCCAAGAAGTTTTTTAATTGATAAAAACGGGAAAATTGTCGTAAATACGGGTCGTGCCGATTGGAATTCTAAAAAGATACGAACCTATTTAGATACCTTATTAGCAGAATAATTCTCCAACCTTTGAATTATTTTTTTCCCCGTTGTTGTTTGAGCCTTTGAATCAATTCTTTCTTAAAAGTTTCCTCAGCTCTGTACAACTTCAGCAACTTTTTAGCCGGTAGAATTTTTTCCAAAGCTTTTATTTTTTCCTGCTCTTTTGTAAAGATGTCGGCTTGTAATTTTTTATATTCTTGCACCAGATTAGTCGCTTCGCCGTCGGTTAATTGATCTACACCACCTCGCATTCTGATTTGTTTCATCAAACTGCGTCTTTTGACCACCTTTAGCTGGTTTAGTGCATCTTCATATTGATTGTAAACAGGCCAAAAACTTTCAGCTTCTTGAGTAGAAAGATCTAACTTATCCGTGATATATGCAATTTTCAGTGCTTTAATTCTTTCAAATCTATTGGGTCTTTGTGCAAAAAGATTCCCGGAGACTAACACTAACAATGTCACAATTATAATTTTTTTCATCTTTAGGCTATTAATTGTATAAATATTCTTCCGGAACGGCCTCTAACAGGTAGTTTTCCAGATTATCTTCTTGTAAATTATCTTGAGATTCCAAGGTGTTTATCTCATTTTCATTAATGGCTTCTGCCAATTCATAAATATCAACATCTACATTACCATCTATAATATAAGATTCTAGGGATGCTGTATCTATGGGTTTACTTTTCACAGGTTTGTAAATTCCTACAAACAACAGAATTGAAGCGGCAACCGTTACTAAACCTGCCAACCAATACTTTTGTAGCGAAATCGTTTTAACTTCTTTTTCTTCAAGTGCTAAACGCTTAAAAACACGTGTCTCCAAATGCTCAAAATAGTCCTTTGGAATATCCGATACAGCAGGAT
>CAZHQB010000100.1:0-1854 GCA_964534895.1 uncultured Micavibrio sp. | reverse complement strand
GACACATAATTAATACTCACAAGCTAAATTTCCAGCTTCTTTAAATGTATAATGATGAGCAAAAGCATCTGTCAATCCACATCCGCTAGAATACTTTCCTTTGTTGTTGTAACCTAAGCATTTTTTTTCACCTGTTGAAGGTCCTTTTGTACATTGTATATCAGTATATGCACCATTTGATCTTGATTCTAGTACCTTAAAACAAGTATCACCAGAATTACAAGGTTCATAAGAAGGAGGTGTATAACTTGAATATGAACTACTACTTGATGAACTAAACATATCACCTATTGCTTGAATTCCTTTATATACTAATGCACCACCTATTATTGTACCTAATGCTAAAGTTGCATCATAGCCATTGTCATAGCTACTTGTAGTGTGTCTATTATTTGTTGCCACTCTTCTTTTATTTGCTTCTTGTTTTGCTAATATGATTTTTTGCATCTTTTCTTGTTTTGCCAAAATAATATTTTTTGAATTTTCTACATATCTATTTTCTATTTTAAATTTATCATTCAAAGACAATGCATAATTATAATTAATTTCCATAGGAGATAAACTACTCAACTTATCCGTATAAGTTTCATAAAACTGCTTATATCCAAGAAATTCTTTTGCAGAGCTAGAAAGAGAGATATCTGAACTTGCACTCTTATCAGAAAGAGAAGATATAAGTGTCTTTAATTCTGTTGCAGTATTACTATCAATTTCTGTAACCTTAACCATTATATTGTCTTCATTTTGTGAAAAATCAATTTTATTTTGATATGACTCGTTAATAGTATGATGGTAAGTTACGGGCGTATATACAAATCCTTTTTTTTCCATTAAAGCATCAAAGTTAGAATCTTCTTTATTTCCACTTGTCACTTTTTCACAAGTTACGGCATTGTAGACTGTAGATGTTGTTCCATATCTTCTATCACTTACATCTACTATCGCATATGATTTCTGATTTTTTATATACAATGAAAAAGCCGAATAACCTGTTTCTTTGTCAAACTTACAACTCCCATCGCTTAATCTATCTCCACCTCCCCATGCATACAAGCTATATGGAAGCAGAATCAATACGGAGAAAAACATATCTTTTTTTACTGTTTTCATTACATTTTCCTAAAATTTCATACCAAATAATATACTGCCAACAGTATCATTGCTTATTTGTGTTTCTGACACAATATCTATTTTTTCCAATTCAACTCTTGTAAAAAATATACTCCCATCCATCTCATCTGTTTGATACTCGATATATGCTCCAATTCCATTTTCTAAATCATGTTTTTTATAACCTGATGCTTTTAACTCATCTGATTGAACTTCATTGATATAGATAGCTTTAGATACACCTACACAAAGTGCTTTTGCACTACCTCCCAAACGAAAAACTGTACCTCCATATATAGTTACTTGTTTCAAACCTGCATAATAAGTTGTTTTTCCATAACTACTAGATGTACTACTCATACCTGTATTGTATTTACCATTAAGACCAATTTCAATATCAAAAAAATTACGAATAGGATTAAAAAGCCCATAAAGACCGACTTCAAGCAATAGCCCTTGAATTTTAGTATCCCCATCACCACTTATCCTTCCTTGATAACCTATCCCTGCCGAATAACCAACTCTAAATCGTGATGATACCGTCCCGCTTGACGAGTCTTTAAGTTCATCCTCAAAAGAACTCCCTGCACTCAATGGCTGACTCACAAATAATGTTATGCAACTTAGTGTACATAAAATCAATCTCTTCATATTTTTTTCTCCCTTTTTTATTTCTATAAAATTATACACTCTTAAAATTGGACAAATTGGATTTGTTGTTTTGGAAAAGCTGTCTGGAGTTCA
>CAZHQB010000099.1:0-1855 GCA_964534895.1 uncultured Micavibrio sp. | reverse complement strand
AGAAGCTCTTCTTCAGTTAAAGTCAGGAAATTATAAAATGCCATCAAGTAATGGGGTAGATAAAGCATTTCTTGTTACTAATTTAAAGAATACTTCAATTGAGGCATTAGATAAAAATAATAAGCCAAGAATAGAACGTATAGTGTTAACTAATCCAGAAAATGTTCATTTTAAAAATATTGACTTCGGTGTAAGTAATAAAAGAGACTGGAATCATAAAAATGATGGACAGACAGCGATAGCAATCAATAATGGTAAAAATATAAGTATTTATAATGCTGATATTTCAGGCATGTATGATGGTATCAATCTTAAAAAAGGAACAGCAAACTTTACGCTAAGTAACAGTAAATTTCATGATTTACGTCGAGATGCAATTATCTCTACTGATAGCCGTAATACTTATATCCTCGATAATGAATTTTCAGCTTTTCACCCAAATTATGAAAACTATAATCTAGATAATCGTAAGCACTTTGTAAAAGATAAAAAAGGTGTAGGTACGCTAAAGCAAAGAAATGTTGTCTATTTAACAGAAAAATTGCAAATTCCAACTGACCATGCAGATATTAGTCAATTTACTAATCAAGATGGAGATTTAATAATAAGAGGAAATACCATGAGTGCCAAAGATGGGGCATGGGTGCAAGGTGTTTTTATTCACAATAAGAACAATGGAAAGGATAGTGAGGAAAAAAGAAGTTCTAAAATAATAATCCAGAATAATATTATTCAAAATAATTATAAAATGGGGATTGCAGTTCATGGACAAAGTAATGTACATGAGGATCATAATACGATTCTAACAATAAAGACTAAAGGAAGAAGCGATGTTGTAGAGCCTAAAATTGACCTTAACTATGGAGGCTATAATAAAAAATGAATAGCCTTCAATTATTGTTTATTAGCATATTATCTTTTACCCTTTTTTCCTCTTGTCATGCCGTTGTAATGACTGATGAAGAAATTAATAAGTCAAGACTAAAGTGGTGGGCTTTGTTCGAAGAGCCAAATTTACCAGAGATTAAAAGAAGAGTAGAAACAAAAAACCTCCCAATTAACTGGATAGACGTAAATGGTATCGAGTGTAGCTTTTTATCCGATGCTCTCTCAGAGGCTGCTAGAGGAAAGTCTGAACCTTATGGCTCAGGTAAGTCTAATAAAGAAGCTATTTTACATAAGCAGAAAGAGTGGGATATTGTTAGATATTTATTATCTAAAAATGCAAGCTTATGTGAAAAAGACAAAACAAGGAGTGGCAATCTCTCACGCTATGCGGTATCTCAACCCTCTATTTTGGAGCAGCTTCTAAAACGAGGTGATGATCCCAATCGTTTTATTATTGACAATGGCGATCAGTTTTATACATATGATGAGTTGCATAATCCTATGCCCTATCAACAAACAGCTATGTCATTTGCTCTCAGAGTACAACCTGCAAAAAAACGTTATAAAGCAATAAAGATACTTCTTAAGTATGGTGCAAGTGCGACTAATATAGATGTTGATTCTCCGAATTATATTCCTATTATTTCTGAAGGAATATATCAGCAAAACACTAGCCTTAAGTGGAGGCTAAAAATTGTAAAATTATTGATACGTTATGGGGCAAAAATAAAAGTTTTGACTTATACAAAACATGGCAAGAAAAGATGTAATTATCAGGCCGCTATTTTTGAAAAACAAGCGAGAAAAAGAAATGAATCAGAGATGCTAGTATTGTGGAAAAAGTATAATGCTAATGATCCTTATAAGTACTGTACACCTGATGATTTCAGTCAAGATAGAAAGTAAAAACAGGCTAAATCGGGTAAGGGCTAGTTTCTCTCTAGCCCTCCCCACACCACCCCTCGTA
>CAZHQB010000098.1:0-1893 GCA_964534895.1 uncultured Micavibrio sp. | reverse complement strand
GTTATTTCAGAGAGCTTTTGGATTAATTATGCTTGGAGTTTTAAAACTGATAGCACATGCTGTTATTGGTATTAGCTTAGGTGGGTTTTTCTCATTGATGGGATAGAAATTTAAATTAATTTATAAATAAAAATAAAAAAGTGAATAAAAGTAAAAATACAATTAAAGAAAAATTGCCAGTGATGTCAGATGGAGATAATTTATATAATTATCCTAGTGTTGAGGTGAGGCAAATAAATAAAGTTGTAGTTGCTATTATGGAAAAAATACCTGAAAAGAATGACAAATCTTTAGATCAATCGATTTTAGATGCACATTTTGAAAGTATTTTATTTTTAGGTAAATTAGAGGAGCTGGATTCTATTGTAAAGAATGGGCGTAAACAGGTCAGTCAATTGGTAGACAATCTTCTAAAAAAGTTATCTCGTGAAAGTGAAGATCGGGTTGACCAAATACAACAATTTGTTCAAGAATTTATTAATAATTTATCAACGGATGCTGATAAAGGTGTTGATTCTCATATGAATATGTTTACGGGGCAAAGGTTTATGGAAGAAATGAATAGACAACGAAATGATAGATTAGAAATTTGGTCTCACGCTTATTTTATGACGGTAATGACTAGGGCTATTAGTGATAAATTTGTGAATAAAGATTTCGTTGATTCTGATGGATTAAGATCTGTTGGGGCATTATTTTTTGATTTAGATGGTTTAAAATTTTTGAATGAAGTAAATTGTTATAATGCGGGTGATAAAGCATTGTGGGTTATGGCAAGAGCATTAACTGACTCTCGGTTAACACGATGGTCAGAAAAACAAAATATAGAATTGGTGCCCACTCATCATCATGGTGATGAATTTTTATTAGGAGTTGTTGCGTCAAATAATATCGACTTAACGGATAATAAAAATGATTTTGTTGGGGTCGGGGGAGAAAGGATTAAAAACACTTCGGTGATAAAATATATTGGTGATTATGTTACTAATGTAGTCAATGGTTTTGGACAAGAGACGGAAATAAGGGAGAGTGATAAAAGGACAGGTCTAACTAGTGGATATGCAGTTAGTGGAAGTATGGGAGATGTAAAAAAATATAAAGGTAGCAAAAATAAAAAAAGAGTTAATCCCCCTAGAAATATTGGTGATATAATAAATTTCTCTGATTCAAGTCAACTGGGTAAACTCAGTGAGCTTAAGGCTCAATTGCCAGAAGAAGAAAGAAAGTTGTTGGATGAAAATTTTAAATATCAATTGAGTTGTTCTTATGGATATTCAGTCTTGGAGGACTCAATGGCTAAAAATATTGTAAGTAAATTAGGATTTGATAATTCTGATATTTCCTATGAATATATTATTTATAAGTTAGCAGTAGGATTGTTGGATGTTTCTGAAACAAAATTGAAAATTTCTAAAATGATAGGACGAGAGGAAAGGAATAAGTCTAGAGACGCGAGGTTGAGGTTACTAGAAAAGTTATATAGATTTGGAAGAAAGAGTGAACCTGAAAATGCTGATATGCAAAAATTTTATAGAATGGTTACTTCAGATTTAATTGATTTAGAGTTGAGGTTAAATGTATATGAAGAAAAAATGAAACATCTTAAAGAGAGTAATCAACGAAAAAAAGTAGAACTTAGTAGACACAAAAGAACTTCTCGGTGGAGAAATTATCATTCAAGTCAGGAACGGTTAATGCTAAAAAGAAAATTAGAGGAAGAAATAAAAAGGTTGCGAAACGAAAATGATATTTTAAAGAAACAATTAGAATTGATGAATTAAGAAAACGAGATGTTAAATGCTCAATATTATTTATAGCAGTCAATAAATTGTATAAAATAAATATTCTTAAGTTCTTGACAAAAAATAAAAATCTGTTAAGATGAATAAGTAC
>CAZHQB010000097.1:0-1903 GCA_964534895.1 uncultured Micavibrio sp. | reverse complement strand
TTCCTTCCATATTACCACCAAATTAAAGGTTTAACAATTTTATAATCAATATTGGAATATTCAATCTCGCTGCCGTCTGTAAAAACAACCTTGTCTTTAAAAACCTGTTTGATAAATTTTCCTGTAAGAAAACTTAATGTTTCGGGAATATCGATTTTATCGTGCAGTTTTGTAAGGTCTATTTTTATGCTTTTGCTTTCGTCATCCATTTTGGCTGCAATGTCGGCAAGTTTTAAGTCTTTGAAAAATATGTATTGGTGATAAATATCTTTGGGTAATGCTCCCTTATCTTCGTATTTTGCTTTGCGTAAGGTTTCTTCGTATTGTTCCAATTCGTAGTATTTAAAGAAGTTTGAATAACCTGTTCCACCTTCTTGGGCTTTGCCATCTTTCCATTTGTCTGTGAATGAGATTTTTTTTGTTCTTGGAAGTACTACGTCATTGAAGTGGTCGCCTAATTCTATTAGTAAATATTTTCTTCTACCATTATCTTTTTTATTTGCATCAATAACAGAATGGACAGTAGTACCCGAGCCGCCAAAATAATCCAAAATGAGTGCATTCTTAATATTTCGTGTATTTGCCAAGAAACAATCTTGAATATTGTAAATTGACTTTGGAAAATCAAAATTCTTATGACCAAGTATATTTTTCAATAATTTGCTACCATAAATACCTGCATCATATTTCGTTTCTTTCCAAATTGTTTTCAACGCTCTTGTCCTTTTAGGCATTTTCACTTCTAAACCGTTTCCATTTTCGGTTATTTGTAAATCATCTCCTATTTTATCAAAACTATCATAAGAATATCTCCATTTTCGTTCAATACCATTATTATCAATTGGATAAACTTCCAGATAATCATCTTTTTCAATTACTTGGTGTTCAGGATGGTATTCATCATCACAAACTTCTCCACAGCCAATAACTTCTCCTTCTTTAATAAAAACTGGGTAAAAACAATTTTTTGCATCTGTACGCAATGATTCACCACCCCAATTTCTAAAATTAGAATATTCCCATTCGTCTTCTGGGATAGATTCAGGAATAATAACACCTTTACTTGGACATAAAAAATATGTATATTCGTGTGAATAAGAGAAATTATCTCCTTGGATTCCCCTTGGATTTTGTTCAATTGACACACACACCTTTTCATATTCAGGAAATCGTAATTCTAAAATTTTACCAAGGTTCTCCTGTTCATTCTCGTCAATTGCAATATCAAAAACTCCATTTTGTTTAAGAAATGATTTTGTAATTGAAATTCTATTATCTAAAAATGTAACAAATGATGAGTGTTTATAATCATTCACATAAATAATTTCAGATGCAGGTGCATTATATGGAGGGTCAATGTAAACAGTATCTACTTTTTTATAGAATTTATATTTAATCGTATTAAGTGCCTGATAATTTTCTGAATGTATCAGCCAACCATCTAATTGTTTATCCAAATCATCAAACAATGCAAGTAAATCTAATTCAAGGTCTTTAAAATGTTTGCTATCCAATGGCAAGTATTTCCAATATTCATTTAGTTTTTTCTTTTTTGTTATTTCTTTTACATCAAATGTTTCATTGCACATTCCTAATTCTTGCCATTCTCTAATTTGTTCTGCAACTCCTTTGTGTTTTAATAGTTTTTCAAGTAATGTAAAATCTTTATTAGCAATTTTATCAAGAGTGATAACATAATTAGAGGAATGGGCAAACTTGGGTTTGTTCCATATTTTTACCAATTCATCTTCAAACTGGCTAACCAAATCAATTATATTGTAGGCAATATCACGTAATGCTTTTAATTGTTTTAGTCTTGCTTCTTCAAAAATAGTATTGTCATCAAAAACATAAGTTTTTATCCAAAGGCTGAATTGTTCTTGTAAAAATTCTTTTGCGTTTT
>CAZHQB010000096.1:0-1921 GCA_964534895.1 uncultured Micavibrio sp. | reverse complement strand
TTGGAAGTCCTAACTCTGCTAAAACAGAAAGTTCTTCAAACAAATCACCTTTCACTTCATCTTCCATTAAATAAAATTTTCGGGCTATTGCATTTAAAACCCAAGGTATTGTATATCCAAAATAGCTATTTATAATAGCATAAGCATTATCCACTCTCTCCGAGATTAAGCTTAATTTCTCACCAGCAAACCAATCTTCTCTCAGTAAATTTATTTCTTCTTCTGAAAAATTATTATGAAAAGCAGAGGATGGTAGTGAAGATATTATTTCTTCAATATTTTCAACTAACAATACCAAGTCTTCTATTTCTTGATTTGACAATAAATATTTATCTGCTGTTTCTATTACCTTATCAAATTCATCATCTAAATATTTTATAGACATAAGAGGTAGTCCTGAAACAACAAATTCATTTCTTTTCTCTTCTTCATCAACTATTTTTAGTAATGCTTCTCTTCTTGCTTTAAGAATTGAAATAATATTTTCAGCTAACTCTTTATCACTTCTCTGAGCTTGAATATAAGATAATGAATTTCTGAAATAAGTATCTATCCAATCATTATCTAAATTAAATATTTCAAATGTCAACAAAACATCATCAGTCCAATCAAAGAAGTCTTTAATATAAGAAGTAAAATCATTTTCTCCTTGAACAAACTTAGAAAAATCATTTTCTGATACCAATTGTAATAATAAATCAAAATCAATATTACATTTATTAGCAATATCGAATATTTCAATTAACTTTTGTAAAAATCCACTTTTAATTTCATCAAGATGATACTTTTTAAAGTATTTTTCAGCAAGTTTTTTATCATACTTTATTTTATATTTCCTTTTTCTTATGTAATGATCATAAGTAGGGTATTTTTTAGAAGGCTTAAATTTATTTCGAGGAATAATTGACTTGTCAATGGCAAATAAAATCTTACCTTCTGTATCAATAAATGCCCTTCCTGCTCTTCCTGCAATATTCCAAAAGTCATTTATAGATAAAGGGTTACCTGAAATATATACGTTTGCAAAAATTACTGATGAAACACCAATATTTACTCCTTGCGCTAATGTCGTTGTTGAAATAATAATTTTTGGTTTTTTAGTAGCTAATAATCTATCTAATGAAACTCTCACAAGATTTGGAAATTTACCGTGATGACAAATTATACCATATCTGGCATAGTCTAATAACTTGCTATCTTCACCATAAGTTTCTTCACATACTAGTTTAAACTCTTGCCATTCCGGTAGTTCACTCCAAGCAATTTCAGATAAATTATCTTGAAATGCTGTTTTAACGGAACTCGCATAGTTAAAAACCGTTGTTTCAACATTGCTTGTTCCTCCTACAAATATTAACACCGAACCTATCTCTGTCAATCTTACAGCTGTTGAAGCAACAGCTTCCTGTTTGTTTCTTGGAAATGTTTTTCCTTTTTTGCCAATTGGGAAAGGGGTAATGAATTTATTATTAAATGTCTGAATTTCTATATCGTTATTTGGGTTATGCCAGTCGATATTTACATTTACTCCCGTAAATTCCAATAATCCCATTCTTTGGGAAGACGGTCTCCAATCATCTTGAACAATATTGTCTTTACCATTTGTAATCCATTCAGATATATCTTCTGTATTTGGTAGTACAGCTGAAAGAAGAATTATTTTACCTTTATTTTGATTGATATAAAATTTTAGTTCTTCAATAAATAACTCATTTGTAACATATCGTTTTGAAGTATCAATTAAATGTCCTTCATCAATAATAATAAGTTTAATTTGGTTAGTTATTTCATTATTTGCTCGTAAAATTGCTTTTGCTTTTTCAGGTGTGGCAATTAATATATGAGCTTCATTAATTAATGTTTGATCAAGTTTGCTAAATTGACTGCCACCGTAAAGATGCGAAACGGTGTATTTCAAAGG
>CAZHQB010000095.1:0-1942 GCA_964534895.1 uncultured Micavibrio sp. | reverse complement strand
GCGGTTCGCCTTTTTATTCATTTTTCATTTTTGATATTTCTAAATCATCTTCTATTTTTAACATTACTAAAAATAATAATTTTAAGTATGTAAAATATGCGTATTCGTGTTTTTGTCTTTCGTCAGGTGTGGCTTGTGTGCCGTGCAAATAACTGTTTCTTAAATCAATACCGTTGGTGAATTCACTCTTGTTCAGAAAATAATTGAAATATGATTGTTCTGGTTTGGAAAACAAAGAACTTTCAAAGTAGATAATATTTTCTGATGCCATTTGTTGGATTTCTTTTTGAAAGTCTGTTGGATAGCGATAAAAAGAAGCAACTTCATTATCGTATAAATCTTTAAGGATTAAAACTCTTTCTTGGTTTGGTACTTGAATAAATCCACTACTATCTATAGAAATAAATCCTTTTTCAATAAGGTAATTTAAATCAGATTTTTGATGTTCTTCATAGTTGCTAAAATATACTTGTTCATTTGCAAGTAGGTCAAAGAAAGTATGATATTTCTTTTCTTTAAATGGCTCAACATATGAAAGAAGTGTTTGGTCTGAGAAAAATAAATTATAACAATGGATTATTTCTCTATTTTTTTCATTAAAATAGATGTATTTGTTTTTATTTAAACTAGGAATATCTTTTATTGTAGTTGGTGCCGACGAAATTTGCAATAGTTCAAAGTCAATGTGTCCATCTTCAACAAAAAGTTTATATTGTTTTAAAACTGACTCAAACTCTGGTGCTAATATTCTTACTTTCTCAAAGTACGAGTTTGTTACTGAGGGAATTAAAAAACGAGCATTGTTTGGAAAATCATATTTTTCTTGGAAAGCTGAAGTAAATACAAAACTTAAGATCTTCTCTAATGATATATTTAGTGCCTTTAGAACTTGACTATAGGCATAAATTTGTCCTTGTGAAGTCATTTCAGTAAAAGCAAAGCCTGTTCCTGTCCTGTACTCATTTTGAGAGTGAATACCCATAACCCTCTCAAAAACGCTTATTTGACTTCTTTTACTGACAAGGTTTATTCTGTTTTGCATATCGACAAACTCGAACAAGAATTTGAAATTTTTAAACAAAGTGTAAAAATCATTATATTGTTTTATGTAGTCCAAGCTATATGAAAAATGAGCAATAAGGTTTTTGTCAATATACCCGTCCTTTATTTTTTTTGCATTTTCAGGAAAGCTAATCGAAACGCCATATTTCATACTGTTCTTTGACAATATTTTTTCCGTTTCGCTTTTATGTAAACGTTTTGCTTTAAGACGTGTTTTATCAGAAATTTTAAAGTCATTTCTATTCCTTGCAGTTTGGATTAGTCTAACATAATTTAAATTAGTATCATTCGAGTTCAGATAGCTTGAGATTATGTTTTCTTTATCCTGAATTGTTAAGTTTTTTGGGAGGAACATTTGTCTATTACGAAAATCATCTTGAACTTCATAAATTGAAATTAAAATTTCAGCAGATTTTGGATATATCAGCAAAAAGTTTTTTATTTCTGTGGAATAATAGTCAACTAACTTTTTGTGAATTAAAATTTCATAAATTAAGTGAGGTTCTATTGTAAGGATTTTAGTGAAAGTGGTTTTGGAAATTTTTTTGAAAACACCTTGATTATTGACTAACTCCCAAAATGAATGAATATAATTTCTCAAAATGCTTCCGTATAAATTCATAAAGTTACTATCATTAACGGAAGCCATAAAATTTCCAATAATTTTACTATATTCTTTAACTTTATTTTTGAAATTCCATATATCGTCTTGAGACCAACTTTTTAGAAATAAATCATTGTCAATGTACTGTTTCAAATTATAAAGTTCTAAAATTTCATTTATATCTGTATCGGCTGATTTTGTGTCAGCTCGTAATATTTGTTCTCCTTTTTGGAGGTGAAAGCCACTTGACATATCTTCTTTTGAATAAAATACTAC
>CAZHQB010000094.1:0-1953 GCA_964534895.1 uncultured Micavibrio sp. | reverse complement strand
TGACTACGGTGCAAGGAACTATGATGCTAGTTTAGGGCGGTGGGTGAATTTGGATAATAAAAGTGAACTCTATCTTGCAAATAGCCCATATAATTATGCCATAAATAATGTTGTTAATGCTGTTGATACTGATGGAAAACTTGTTATCTTTATCAATGGTTTAGGAGGTGGAGGAAAATCATACTGGCGTGAATATAAAAAAGAATATACCAATGAATATACATTATATGGAAATTATGGTTTACGTCAATATAGATATAAAGAAGTTCGTGCATTTGATAAAGAAGTAATGAATAAACTACAAGATCATAAAGCTATGTATTTTGATGGTTCTCCGGGTTCAATCTTTAATAATTTAACTTCGGGACAACGTTACGAAAGCGGTTGGAACGAAGGATACAAAAGTGCGGAGAAAATCATAAATAGTTTAGCCAGAGATAAACAAGGTAATATAACTGAAACAATAAAAATTATAACACATAGTATGGGGGGAGTTTATGGTAAAGGTTTTGTTGCTGCTTTAACATATTATATAAAAACAAGTAAAGATCCACAAGTAAGGAGAGTTCAAATAGCATTAGTAGCAGACTTTGATCCGTATCAAGCCGGTAGTTCACTAGGCAATAACAATTCAAATATTTTTACTCAACAATTCATTCACTCCAACAACTGGAATTTTTTTGGTTTTGGATGGTTAGCAAATGAAGAAGAAAAAGATTTAGATGATGACCATAAAAAAACAAACACAGGCGATTCAACAGATCATTCAATACTTTCATTTTTTGGTGATATTAAAAATTTACAAGAAGGAAAATACGAGTGGAATGACGACAAGCAAGAATGGATTTGCATAAATTGTGGAAAATAATAAGATTATGAAAACAAAACATTTATATATAATTTTAATAATAGGGCTACTTCTTTCTATCGGTAGTCTTAATACAGGACACGGAGGGTCGGGTTTATACATATTTTTTAAATTTATATCAATTACATTGCTAATTGTTTTTGTAGGAGCATTAATAATTATTTTAAAATCATTTAAAAAATCCAAAAGTAATATTCATGTTTGGTTTCTTTTGTTAATAGGAGCGCCAATTTCTATAATGATTTTAAAGGGTGTTATCCAAAATCTTTACATAGAAATAGTTGATACCACAACACCAAAAAAATATTTAAATAAAGTAATTGTCCCGTTAAACACCTACACAAAAGACACTGTTGTACTTAAAAAGGTAATTTTTGATTATTATAACCTTGAAAATAAAATTTGGAAAAAACATCCGAATTTACAACGTAAAATATTGGCTTTAAGAATAGATACGATGATTTATGGAAAAGACAATAAATTTGTTGGTTTGGCTATATTTGATGATTACAACGAATATTTAAAAAAGTTAGATTCAAGCTCCAAACCTGTTTCATATCAAGGTGAATGTGTAATCGGATTCAAAAAAAACGATACCATAAAAATAACCAATATATTGGGACCAATAATCACGTCTGTTGAAAGTAGAAAGGATTTAAAAAAGTATTTAAGACAACAATTCTTTAAAACTTTATCTCTCAAAAAAAATAATTACAACATTAATGACGTCCGATTTTGGGATATTGACTCTTGGAAATATGATAAGGTAAAAAAACAAAAAGATTTTTATTTAAAACAACAAGATAGCACTATTGAAACATCACCTTGAAGATAAATGCACAATTACTAAGCTACTTTATAGTTATCACAAGCGTACTATCATATGTTTTTTTTTAATATTTGTCCAAAAACCCAATGTGTCATCACCAAAGCCAAACTCCATTCACTACCACACCAACCATTAAAACAATATTTGTTTAACTTATACGTTTGATAAAAAGACACCACCAAACTAACCCGACAAAACACCAAAGAAATCAACCAAATGCAACCTACACAGGAAAAATATAAATACGAATACAACG
>CAZHQB010000093.1:0-1982 GCA_964534895.1 uncultured Micavibrio sp. | reverse complement strand
CTGTTATTAAAATTGTGATTGTTTTTTTATTCATATATTTTAAATTGTGTTTTATCGTATCAAACAACCAATACTCTGTCAATTAAAGTTTCGCAGGAGCGAGGTTGTACCTCGGTCTATTATGTTTTTAAATATATAAAACTAGCTACAAGCCAGTTCCTGCATGATTGTTTGATTACCTCCGTAAAGTTTTGTTAATATTGAGAGTTATTTATACCACAAGTTGGATATATTCCATAACTTTCACAAACTACATCTCCGCTTACAGATTGACTTGATTTATCAGCTACCACATTACCTGTTTCAATATCAATCCATTTCATAGCATCTTTGCAATCCACTCCAAGTGGAATCCATGCCAATTGTCCTGAATTTGCATAGGCTGTGGTGTTGGTTTCTGTTTCGGTTTGAGGGTTTACGCTTAAGCGCAGAAAACGAGTGACTGAATTTTTTGTGATTGTTCTAGAGGTTTTTATTCCATATTTATTTGTAACCGCACAATTAGCATCTACCATGATATTACCATAATTACATTCACTAATAGTAATATTATTTCCATTAACGCTATCCACAATAGCTACATGACCATAATCTCCAAAATCAAAAATGACTATATCATTTATCTGAATATTATCTATAGAAACATTTATAAAACCACCGCCAGCAATCCAATTCTTTGCATCTCCTGATTTCTTGACTCCTAATACATACTTAATATAGTCAGTACAATATCCATGACTACCATTTGAACCACAATATCGATAACACTCTGAAGTGCAAGTTGCATAACTGGTAGAATTCAAACATACACACCAATATCCTACTACAACAAATAACACTTTTATTAAATTACTCACTTTCGTACACCTCCATAGAATTTCATATTGTTAAAGAACTAAACCTAAACCATTTTAGGCTTATAATAATACATATCTAAATATTTAAAGATACATATTATACATAAACATAAAATTATTAGTTTATACTTTGAAAATCAAGTAATTTAGATATATTAAGAGCTGTGACAAAAATATTCTCAATTTTACAAAAATCAGACTTTTGTCGCTCGATATCATCCACATAAGTACACAACGGTTCTGTAAGTGACGATGGTAACACTAAAAACACAAATTTAGAATTCCTACTAATTTCTTTACCTATTGGCGGAAATGGTTTATGCAAGTTAAGCAATTCAATTTTATCAGTATAACATTCAACTGGCACAATATTTAAAAGAAATAATCTATCCTCTTTTCTTTTTAAATAAGAAATTTTTGTGATATCTTTAGGAGTTGGTACAACATCTGGTATTTTCGCATCTATTTTATAATAAAAACTAACAAAAGACTCTCCGCAAGTATATTTACTTTGCTCCTTGCCATAATATTTTGTTTTTATATTCCATTTTTTTAAATTGCCTGGCAATTTCATTTCAAACCCAAATTCCTCATTCCGATAAGTTTTCCAATCGGAAGTATCTATTGTCCCGTCTGGGTTGTATTTGATATCTGAATTAGTATCTGATTGCTTTTGGTTAGTTTGTTTTTCTTTGTTTTGCGTTTGTCCTTTTTCTTCCTTGTCATCTTCCTGCTCTTGACCTTCACCTTGCCTCACAGCCTGCTCTTCCTGTTTTTCTATGTTAGTTTTCATTCCCAACTTTTGACTTTCTACTTTTGACTTTTGACTATTATTTATATACCAAAAAATACCCACAATACTTGTGGTTAATATCACTGTTATTAAAATTGTGATTGTTTTTTTATTCATATATTTTAAATTGTGTTTTATCGTATCAAACAACCAATACTCTGTCAATTAAAGTTTCGCAGGAGCGAGGTTGTACCTCGGTCTATTATGTTTTTAAATATATAAAACTAGCTACAAGCCAGTTCCTGCATGATTGTTTGATTACCTCCGTAAAGTTTTGTTAATATTGAGAGTTATTTATACCACAAGTTGGATATATTCCATAACTTTCACAA
>CAZHQB010000092.1:0-2007 GCA_964534895.1 uncultured Micavibrio sp. | reverse complement strand
ATTATAAGTTTAGGATGCATGATCCCAGGGTTGGGCGGTTTTTTGCTGTGGATCCCGAAGCCAAAAAATACAGTTTCCAAAGCCCTTATGCCTTTGCCTCTAATAATCCTATTGAGTATGAAGATTATCTAGGATTAGGAGTTATTAATGTTATTAAAAATCTTTTTAAAAGATTAGCATACGCTATATATAATATTGGAATACAATGTCCAGGTCCAAGTAAAAAAGTGGTGCAAGAATCTCTTAGAGAAGCTTGGCTGAAGCCAGATTTTAATATCCATCTTAATATCCACCTTAATATCCACTTGTCAAATAGAGACCTAAAAAATTATCATAGTTTTTCTCGTCCAATACTTATCCCAAATGTTAAACCTATTAAAATTAATAACACTGCTATGATTTCACCATTACCTAATATTTCACAAATGCCCACAAAACAAGATATTACACCACAAAATAATTTTATAATGGGTCCATTTGGTAGCCCAATAGCACCGGATGTAAACAACGTATTATTACCCCAAACTATTATGTTACACAGTTACGCTGCTATTGATGTTTTCGGAAATATTATATCTATGAGAAATTCAATTCTTAATGATGGTATGAATGTTTCAAGATTATTAAATTTGGCTAGATTCTTAAGAGACCATAGGAACTATAGGTTAAGATTTGATTTTAATGTAGTTCTTCCTTCAGATGTTGCTGGACCTGCAAGTAGAATTATGAGAAGAAGAGATTATCAAATTATGGCAAGATTTTTGATTAGGAGAGGAGTAAATCCTAGTCAACTTCTGTTTATCTTTAGAACAGTAGGAAGAAGTAATTGGAGGCGGGGTACTCGAACTAGAAGAATAGTTATACCAATGACAATTAGATTGTTAAAAAATTAAGAATATGAGTTTTAGGCAAATAAGTATAATAATATTGTTGATTTTAAATTATTCAAGTTATAGCCAACAAGATTCAATAGTATGGCAAGAAAATAGACCGTTAACTTGGAAAGATTTCAGAATAAAAAAGAAGAAAACGATTACGTCTTATGATGCTGCAGCCATTGGTTTTTCATTATATTCAGAACCACCCACATATGATACTATAAGTAAAAAATACAAGTTTAAAGTTTATGCAGTAGAATACCCTGACCATTCCTGGTCAATAAAAGAATTTGAAAATAATTATGGATTGTTACACGAACAAATTCATTTTGATATTGCTAAATTATTTGCAATAAAAACAGAAGAAGTTTTAAACAGTAGTAACTTTTCAAATGCAAACAAATACAGACAAGTGTTTGATTCTATGTACAATGAATTAATGAAAATGGAAAGAAAATATGATAAAGAAGCAGGACACGGCATTATAGTTTTTGACCAAAAAATTTGGGAAATAAAAATTAGAGGAGAACTACAAAAATATTGATTTTATAAAAAAACCATTGATGAATTAAAATGTAAAAAATTTCATAACGGAACATTTACATATAAACTAAATGAATTTAACCAAAAAGGTTTTTATTATTATTTTACTGTAAATCGAAATGACAGCATACAATACGTTGAAGATAAAATTCATAAAATTAAATTAAAACAAAAAATCAAATGGTTGAATGACTGTAGTTATATAGCTACTAGTCCAATACTTTTTAAAACCAAATCCCTATCAACTAGTAATGATAAGGATTATTTTTTTGAACATATACTTGTTCAACTATTTAACGTTAATGGGGACATTTATAAAGTACATTATGTGTCTGACCAGTATAATTTTTTAATGACTGTAAATATGAAAAAAATCAAATAGATTAAGACAAAATCCACACTACTATAAGGTTATATGCCACCACTCCCACACAAGCCCCTTCACATAGCAAATCCCCAAACAAAACCCTATTAAGAAAAAAAACACTATATTTGAAACGTGAATAGCAATTATAAATTTCATATCATAAACCAAGCAAAAACAAATTACAATTTGTCCTACAACGACTATTACCCCTACGGTATG
>CAZHQB010000091.1:0-2012 GCA_964534895.1 uncultured Micavibrio sp. | reverse complement strand
AAAAAATTAATAATGATATTCAAGTTGTCGGAATTACAAACGAAGCTGAAAGCACGTTAGCCAAAAAAGCTGACTTGACCTTACTTACATTAGCAGGTAAAGAAAAAATGACATCTACTAAGACCTTTGTTAGTGCCTTGATGACAATAAATATTTTGGTAGATAGTCTTTCAAACAATTTTAATGAAATTAATTATAATCAACTGATTCAAAATTTTAAAGCGACATTAGATGTAACTGAAAAAACTATTGATGAAGTTATTGATTTTATGGGTGATTTACCTGCTTTGACAATCATTGCTCGTGGTACTGAAATTGCTACTGCTTTTCAAACTGCTTTGATGTTTAAGGAAACAACCAAGATACCTACTTATGGTATATTAGGAGGTGAATTTAGGCACGGTCCAATGGAAATGGTAAAAGAAGGTTTTAAAGCTGTTTTGTTTGCATCAGAAGGAAAAACAAGTCAACAAAACATAAAAATGGCTTTGGATATTGTAAAATTTGGAGGTAAAGTGCTTTTGATTACAAATATTAAAATGGAAGAAAAGCATAAAAATTTAAAGGTAATTTCTATCAAAACAAAAAATAAAAATTTGTTTGCCGTAGAAAGTTTAATTCCAATAGAATTATTTATTGACCACTATGCAAAAAAACAAGGTTACGAAGCAGGTATATTTACACACGGTGCAAAAGTAACTGTAATTGAATAATCTAAACCAACAACTATGAGTAATAAAAAAAACACATATCTAATTTTTGTAACTATACTTTTATATATTTCTTTTGGATTGCTTACTTCGGTAATAGGAGTAATTGTTGATAAATTTCAAACCGAATACAATGTTTCGCTATCCGTAGCGGCACTTTTGCCCTTTGCTTTCTTTATGGCTTACGGCATAACATCTATTCCATTTGGAATTGCAATGGACAAATATGGTGCAAAAAAAGTCTTGTTATTGGGAACTTTTATGATGACTATCAGTTCATTACTCTTATTTTTGAGTAATGATTATCGCGTCGTTATTTTGATGATATTTTTTATAGGAGTCGGTGTTACTGCCATTCAAATTGCTGGCAATCCATTTATCCGTGAATTAGATGACCCAAATAAATATATGAAAAATTTGACTCTGATAATTGGGATTGGCTCGTTAGGTTATGCTTTTAGTCCGGTATTAGTTCCAATGATACAAAACAGTGGTTATTCTTGGGGAACAGTTTATTTAGTCTTTACAATTATCAATGCAATCATATTGTTTATGCTGTTCTTTGCTAAATTTCCTGACGTAAAATTGGAGGAAGAAGAAAAAATAAATGCAGGACAAATTGGAAAACTCATCAAAAATCCTTTGTTAATATCTTATGCACTTGGTATATTTTTATATGTAGGTGCCGAAGTAGGTGTTTCGTCTTATATTATTACATTTATGGATAAAATTCACGGTGTAGCCAATACAGATTCATTTTGGGATAAAGGTAGCTTAATGTATTCGGCTTTTCCTTCAAAAGTTGCCTTGATTGTAGGGCTATTTTGGTTATTTCAAGCATTTGGCAGGCTGTTCATAACGCCTATTATGAATAAAGTTGGCGAACGTAAAATATTTATTATTCATAGTCTTGGAACTATTTTAGCTCTGCTAGTAGCCATATACGGAAATACAAACACAGGTTTGGTAGCTTATGCTTTGGTAGGATATTTTACTTGTGCCTCGTTTACAGCTTTGTTTAGTGCAACTATCAATAGTTTTAAGGAAAATCACGGTACTATTTCAGGTATTTTGGGAACAGCCATAGTTGGAGGAGCGATTATTGGTTGGCTAGTTGGTTTTGTTGGAGATAAATTGGGTATGCAAGCTGGAATGTGGGTAAATGTTTTAGCTTTTGCTTTAACTTTTTTAATTTTAACTTTTTTATTGATGTTTGTTGAGATTTTGTTTATTCATTTTAAATAAAAATCTCTTAAATTATAGTATTTTAAATTTTTTGATTAAAATAATTAGGATAATATT
>CAZHQB010000090.1:0-2034 GCA_964534895.1 uncultured Micavibrio sp. | reverse complement strand
AAAAAAAACAAAATCCTAAATAAATTTAGGATTTTGCAATACAATTAAAAGATTGTAAAAATGTTATTCTTACGCTCCACATCCAGCACTATCACTGGCACCAGTTTTATCTGCACCAGTACCAAATCCAGGTGATGGAGATGTCGTGGATAATTCTTTTTTACATGCTTCAGGTTGTTCATTAAAAGCTGAACAAATGGCCTTAAGAATGCTTTCACTATCACGTCCAGTTTGTATTAATTCCCCATTAATAACAAGAGTCGGTGAGCCCTCTACACCATATTTTTCATTATCTTCTTTGTGAATATTAAACTGTGGAAACTGTCCACTTACATATGTAGACTTATCCTTAGCAAGTTTCGTTATATCATATTTTTTATCCGTTGTGTCCATGCATTGTTTTACAGAATTTGCGTTAACTCCAAACTTTTTCATACATGCTTTAGATTCTTGTTCTGACCCGCTCTTACTTGCCAAAAAACAGGTCAAATAATCTGCATATTTATTTGGTTCATTTTTTTCTATACAATATTGACGTAAATTTTCATTAATTTCTTTTTCTCCATGCATTGAATAATCAACAAATTTTATTTTCGAATCAATAGAATTACCCAAAGTTTTAATGACTGGCAAATAACCTTTTTCCATTTGTGTTCCATATGGACAATAACTCATAACGAATAACTCCACATTTGGTTTGTCTGATTTTGCTTGAACCTCCGTTAATGGTGCAGTTTTATTTTTTTTATTTTTTTCGTCTTTAGCATTTTCTAATTCTTTTACATCAATTAACTGCGGTATAAACTTCTTTTTATCTTTAGTCATATATGATGTAATCTCTTGATCGGCCACAGAAAGCTTAATTTTATATAGACCACTCTCCTCTGCAACCTCCTTAATATCAACTTTTGTCCCAGGTGCAACTAATTGCCCTTCAATCAAATCCATAGCAGCTTTAGATACTTCTTTGCTGACCTTATCACTAACTGGTTTTGCTTCGCTACCATTATTCCCTTGTTTTTGCTGAAAAAATATTATAGCTCCTATAACAGCAATTATAATAATTAGCCAGACAAAAATACTGCCATTTCCCTTTTTGTGCTCATCACCACAACATGCAGTTGTCGAATTTGCTACCTTTGAATTTTCCTTTTTATCATTTTTTTCTTCCTTTGATTTTTTTTCTTCACTCATAATTTTATTTAATTAACTACTTATATAAACTTCTAAAACTAATTCATCACAAAATCAATTATTTATATAATACCACATTATTTTTTTTGTGCAAAACTTAAAGTTTTTATAATTGTACGAGCAATACGTGCTGTCGTATAACCATTAGGCACATTCGTATCCAACACGAAGTCATCAATGTCGTCTATTACACAATTATTTCTTTTTAATAATTCATCAAGTATTGGGAAAAATCTCTCCAGTAAATTATTTTCATCTATCCATTGTTTTTTATCTATTATACTCTCTTCATCATTTAATTCAAGTCCCGCTCTTGTTTCTTTTAAAAATAATCGTATTTTCATAATTTTATTAATTTAATGTAATTCAAATTTTGTTCTAATTTTAACCATTGGCTCATCATTTATAACTTAATCTTTGGCTCAAAATATTTTTTACCTTTAATCATTTTATATTGCTGAAAGTCTTTGCTCATATTAGACTTGTGAACTTTTGTAAAAATCTCTTCCATTTTATCCTGTAAACCATGCTCAATAATTGTGCCATAAACTGCATATAAAATATCTGCTAATTCTTTAGCTACATTTTCTAAATCACCCTTCTCTGCCCCTTTTAAATATTCTTCCACTTCTTCCTGCATAAGTTTATAACGTAGTTCATATCTATCCTGAGGAATTAACTGAGGACTTTCTCCAATTAACGCCTTAAATTTTCGATGAAATTTCTCCACCAATTTTAATTCTTGATTCATAGTTCTATTAATTTATTTTTTTACCACGAGTATCTAAAACTTTTACCTGCGGATATTTTTTCATAATTTCTTGAGTAATATATTTTATC
>CAZHQB010000089.1:0-2145 GCA_964534895.1 uncultured Micavibrio sp. | reverse complement strand
AAAATTGTTCTGAGTTCCCCAACATATATAGATGAACATGCGTTCAATTATAATGCAACCAATTATGATGTTATTGATATCATAGATTTTCCTAAGCAAGATGGTAATGTAATAATTAGTTATGCAGGTTCCTGTTTACGACCAAATGGTTTATTTTTTTTCTTGGATAACTTAGCTGAATTGATTAAAGAAAAAAAATACAATGTATTTGTAGTTTTCATATTTCATATCGGTAATATACTTACTATTCAAAATTATATAAAAAAACTTAATTTAGAAAAAAATGTTCATATATATAGAACGATTCATCCAAAGTATATTCCATCATTATATATGAGATCTGATATTTTGTTGTTACCAGAACAAGGTGATATTGTAGCGAATGCCGGATTTCCAGGCAAAACAGGCGAGTATTTGATTTCTGGAAAGGCTATTATTTCTACCAACTTCAGTGATCTCAATTTATATTTGAAGAATGGAAAAAATTGTATGATATCTGAGATTGGAGACTCCAAGGTTTATAAGAATAATTTAAGTAAGCTTATTAGTGATGCAGAATTGAGAATAAACATTGGTAAAAATGCAAGAAAAACAGCATTGAAATTTTTTGATTATAAAAATGCCGTAAAAATCTATTTAAATGAAATCAATATGTAAATTACGTACGAAAAAACCTTCAAGTGTATGCTAACAATAATTAACTACAATATGGGCAATCTTCGATCGGTCTATAACAAATTTAAGCGTCTTGGTGTGGATTGCCTTATCTCTTCTGATAAAAAAGAAATTGAAAAAGCTGAAAAGTTAATACTTCCCGGTGTAGGGCATTTCAAGAAAGGAATGGAAAATCTTAGAGAATTAGGTTTGATTGATATCTTAAACAAAAAAGTAATTGAAGAAAAAACACCCATACTTGGAATATGTCTCGGTGTTCAATTATTTGCTAAACATTCCGAAGAAGGGAATTGTGAGGGACTTGGCTGGATAGATGCTGAAGTTATTCGTTTTAATGTATCAGACAAAATTAAATACAAGGTTCCCCACATGGGCTGGAATGATGTAGAGATTGTAAATAGTAATGAACTTGATAAAAACCTTAGTAAACTCGGGCAATTTTATTTTGTACATAGTTATCACTTAAAATGTAACAATCCGGAAGATATTTGGATGAAGACAGAGTATGATTATGAATTTGTTTCTGCAATAAAAAGGGGTAATATTATCGGAACACAGTTTCACCCTGAAAAAAGTCATGATATTGGTATGGAATTATTAAAAAATTTTGCGGAGTTTTAGTTGTTTAGACCACGTGTTATACCTGTTCTTTTACTTCAAAATCAAGGCTTAGTAAAATCAATTAAATTCAACAAGCATAGGTATATTGGCGACCCTATTAATGCAGTAAAAATTTTTAATGACAAAAAAACTGATGAATTGGTTTTTCTTGATATTAATGCTTCAAAAGAAAATCGGTTAATTTCATTAGATTTTGTGCACAAAGTTGGTGATGAAGCGAATATGCCCTTTGCTGTAGGTGGTGGGATTAAAACAATTGAAGATATTAGACATATTTTAGAAAACGGAGCTGAAAAAGTTGTTATTAATACAACAGCATTAACAAACCCGCAATTTATAAAAGAAGCTTCCAATGTATTTGGTTCTTCCACCATTGTTGTTTGTTTGGATATTAAGAAAAATATTTTCGGGAAATATCAACTTGTTTATCAAAATGCACAAAAAAAAATAAAAGAATCACCAATTGAATTTGCAAAGAAAATAAGCAAATTGGGAGTTGGTGAAATAATTGTACAATCGGTTGATAGAGATGGAACTTATCTCGGGTACGATTTGGAGCTTGTAAAACAAATTGCAACAGCCGTTACAGTTCCGGTTGTTGCACTTGGTGGTGCCGGTTCATTTAATGATTTTAAAGAAGTTGTAAATAAAGGCTATGCTTCTGCTGTAGCAGCCGGGTCATTATTTGTTTATCACGGTCCACGTAAAGCGGTTTTAATAAACTTTCCTAGTGATGAGCAATTGAAGGAGATATTTAATTGAAGATATTCATTGATATCGGGCATCCTGCACATGTCCATTATTTTCGTAATTTTATAAAAATTATGGAGAATAAAGGTCATGAATTTT
>CAZHQB010000088.1:0-2150 GCA_964534895.1 uncultured Micavibrio sp. | reverse complement strand
ACCAATCTTAACTTCTTTAGCATAAGACATGCTAGCAATCAAAGCAACACTTGCTGCAATAGTTGAAATTTTCTTCATTCATTCTCCTTAAGTTTTATAAGTACCTAACCATTAAACAAAACTAACCAATAGCTGGTTTGACTTAATAGTCAAGCACTTGATGCAAGTAATTTTATCAGCTTTTCTTAAAAAATGCAAGAAAAAAAGAAAATCTTATACTGCATCTTCCCATTTTAATCAATTTTGATTGCACATATGATATCTATCTTTAATAAGCTTTTTATTATTTAATCTATATAATATATCAAATTCAAAAATTATTATAAGATTTTCTCATCTTATATTTATTATTTTTTGTATGATGAAATTAACAAAATATCCAAACAAAGGAGAAAAATTGAAAAAAATTTGGCCTTGGTTGTTTTTATTTTTACTACTTGTATTTTTTTGCATTTGGTCAAAAAAAGATAGTATATACTTAAGTTCAAACAATCACTCTTTAGCTACAGTATCTAATGTTATTAAAAAAAATCTATATATTGACTTTAACTTAACTCAAGAAAAAGACAGTTATATACTCAGCGGTAAATTTACTAATGTACAACAACAAATAAACATTAGAGAACTACTTTTAGGTGTCGGGAGAAAGCTTATCATTAATCACACAATAATTAATCAAGCACTAAAAGAGGAATCCGTTATCGCATTAATAGATAAAATCTTACCATACTTTGTTAGGCACTACAACAATGGTAAAATTATCTACCACAACCAAAAATTGATCATTTTAGGTATAGTAAATAGTAGTCAAACGCAAGTTGAAATGAAAAAATTACTCACTAACTTCAATATCATATCAATTGATAAGAGTAGTATTTTTATGAAATCGCCTATTGAATACAGTATATATAAGAACAATAAAACTATACATGCAGAAGGCATTTTTAACAATACCACACAAATTTCTCATCTAAAGACATATCTACCTGCAAATACAAAAAATAATTTTCAAATAAAAAAATATCGTACCGACGATAATGGTTCGCTACAGATTGTAGAGAAATTTTTACCACTATTTCTCTCTAAATATACCAAGGGTGGTATAGTATACTCAAAAGGAAAGCTTACAATTTCTGGAAATGTACATTCGTCAAAAGAACTAAAGAAAATAGAAACACTCTTAGCGGGTGCTACTATACCTATAATAAATCGAACAATTATCGATCCTAATATTTTAGCTATACGCAAAGCAGAAGAAAAAGCAATAAAATTGAAAATTGAAAATTTATTTAAAATTGAGAATATTGAATTTGACTTTGATAAAAGTTCGCTAACCTCATATGGTCAAAATATTATTGATAAACTTGTAGGTATTCTTAAACAATATCCATCAGTCAAAGTTGAAATTTTAGGATATGCCGACTCCGATGGAGATACCATATATAATCAAAATTTATCTAAATTAAGAGCCGACAAGGTAAAAACAGAGCTTATAGCACAACATATTAAATCTGATCGTTTAACAGCTAAAGGATATGGTGAAACAAGACCTCTTGTTCCCAATACTACACTTGAAAATAAAGCAAAAAATCGTCGTGTTGAAATTAATATACAAAAAGGAAAACAATAATGTTAGAAATCGCATCAAAAATAACACTATGCCTAATATTGGCTGCCCTACTTGGGTTAATTATTGGATACTTATTAGGAAAAATGAAATGTGTATCCCACAGCAATAAAAATATAGTAAAAACAAATAACACATCACAAACAACACCTACTGACACACATAATAGTCAAATAGATAATCTTACGCATATTAAAGGTATAGGTATAAAAATTGAAAAGTCTCTAAATGAAATAGGTATCTATAATTTTTATCAAATTGCTACATGGGGTGCTGAAGAAATTGCATGGGCGGACAAAACTTTAGGATTTCCTGGTCGTGCAGATAGAGAACAATGGGTTGAACAAGCCAAAATACTAGCAAGAGGGGAGAAAACGGAATTTTCTAAAAGAGTAGATTCTGGTGACATTACAACAAGTAAAAAATCTTAACTAAAAAGGGTTAAGTATTTACTTTTTATCTTCATAACTTAGCAAACTCCTAGATAGACTCTCTCTTCGTTTAGATATTCGTGATGGTGAAC
>CAZHQB010000087.1:0-2163 GCA_964534895.1 uncultured Micavibrio sp. | reverse complement strand
AAAGGTTGTAAAAAATGCTAGGGTATGCTATATTTATATAGATTTTCTCCTTGTAGTTCAAAGGATAGAACAAATCCCTCCTAAGGATTAGATGCAGGTTCAATTCCTGCCAAGGAGACATTTTTTAATTGTTAATATATTATAATGGTCAGTGATAGAATGAGAAAAGTTAATTCACTTATATTACGTGAAATGTCTGATTTGATTATGAAGACAGTTGATTTTAAATTGAATGTTTTTGTAACTATTTCAAAAGTTGACACCACAGATGATTTACGATATACTCGTATATTCGTTCGAGTCATTCCGTATAGTGATATTGATTATGCTATGAAAACACTTGAACATGAAAAAAGCACTATGCAAAAAGTATTACATAAGCGACTTAATTTGAAAATATTACCAAAAATATCGTTTATACATGATAAAACAGGTGATGATGTTGATGAAATAGAACGATTGTTACAAAAATAAAAAATATTGCATTTGTAGAAAGGTATTGAGATGAATAGTTGTAAAATTTATGTCTGAAAAACAACAATTTTTGAAGGAATTTAATACTCTGAGCTATATCTTGCAAAGTGCTAAGAATGTTTTTATCATTGGGCATTCTAATCCAGATCCAGATGCAGTTGGTAGCGTGGTTGCCTTGTCTCAATTTATCAAAAAATATTTTACAGCAGATGTAACTATCGGATGTTATGATCCTTTTCCTGATAATCTTAAAGTAATTATGCCAGAAAAAGAATTTAGTAATCCAAAAGATTTAGATTTATCAAAATTTGATGTTGTTGTAGGGTGTGATAGTGTGGATAGAGGGTTTAATCGTGTTATTGAAAATATTTCAGATTCATGTGTTAATGTAGTTATTGATCATCATCATGACACTGTAACTAGGGCAGATCTCTTTATTAATGATGATAATTACTCATCAGCTTGTGAAATTCTTTATAATTTTTTTTCTTTTACAGACAAAAAAATAGATAAAGGTATTGCCACTGCTTTGTTGGCTGGCATTATTTTTGATACAGGTGCGTTTCAACATGCTAGTACTTCGGCGGATACCTTAGATGTAGCGGCAAATCTCATAAAACAAGGCGCATCAATTGCAAAGATTAATTCAATACTTTTTGCTAATCGTGATGTTAAAACATTAAATTTATGGGGGAGAACGTTAGAAAATGTACGTTTTTTTGAGGATTCAGGACTTGCAATAGCTGTAATTACTGGTGAAAATGGTTATACAAATTCTGCGGAAGCTTCCAATATAGCCACTATGCTTTCTACAGTTCCAGATATAAAAGTGGCAATGGTAATTTATCAGTTGAATGCAAATACTATAAAGGGAAGTTTGCGTGCGGAAAAACATAATAATATAGATGTATCATCGATTGCGCATACATTAGGAGGCGGAGGACATAAACTTGCAAGTGGTTTTTCAATTCCAGGTCGTATAATTACTACAGAGGATGGTGGTTGGAAAGTTATATAACTTTTTTAAAGTATATAATGATTAATTTCTCGCAAGATTTATTTTTTATATAACTTTGTATTTTTAGCAATATAAACGAATATAAAAAATAGATATGTTAAAGTGTGACAGGATTAAATATTTTGTTGTGAATTTTTAGAGGGGAAATAAATAGTTGTAATTTACATTGACGAAAAATTGAAACTTTGATATTGTAAATATTGTGATAGTTGGGTCGCGTGGCCGAGTGGTTAGGCACGGGTCTGCAAAACCCTTTACCCCGGTTCAAGTCCGGGCGCGACCTCGGATAAATGATATATAGATGTATGCCCGGGTGGTGGAATTGGTAGACACGAGGGACTTAAAATCCCTTGGATGAATAATCCGTGCGAGTTCAAGTCTCGCCTCGGGCACAAAACACAAAAAAAGATAGAAATAAAAATACTTTTTGAATCATAAGTATTTTTATTTTTTTAATTGAGTTTGTTTAAATTGTCTTACAAAAATGGAGGAAGACGATGGGTCTTTGGCATATTTTTATGGGTATATGTACAGGCATTGGTTTTTGCATAGTGATTTTAATGATATTTGTGCCAATTGTGTATTGGATATATAGATATTATCAAGATGTTAGATGTCCAGAGTGTGGGTATCGTAGATTTATTATAATGGTTGGTGGGCTATACAAGTGT
>CAZHQB010000086.1:0-2349 GCA_964534895.1 uncultured Micavibrio sp. | reverse complement strand
GTTGAATTATTGGTATGTTAACAGACTGTAATTGTCCACCAAGCGGATCACCATCATCATCTGACAATGAACCATCCCAATTATCAGGCCACGCCAGAGCAGTGTTGGCTTTTGCCCAATTTATTGTTAAAGTTTCATTTCCTGTTGAAGCGAGACCACTTTTATTTATAACCCTAACATAAATATAGTTTGGATTTCCATTGCTTTTATATTCAGGATTTTGATGTGAAAATTCATTGTCATCATAATTTCTTATCCAAATATCTTCACTTATCCACATATGATCAGAAGTAGGATTCGGTTCAATGCCTACATCATCAGGTCTGTCTTTTATATATAAATCAAAAGTTGACGAGTTCATTTGTTGTGCTAAATAAGTTGCAGCATAAGCATCAACCAAACCATAACCAATTTCTGAAAAACTTCCATAATTTTGGAAAGTATTATGTCTATAGTCATATATATCATTCCTTATTTTATTGGCTGTACGCATTAAAATTCCATGAACTTGCTCTGCGGTCAAGTTTGGATTTACGGATAACATTAATGCGACAACACCAGCTACAAATGGGGCAGAAGCCGATGTTCCGCTAAATCTTGAGAAATAATCTAAATTATTCACATAATTTGAGTTGGTTTCACCAGATAGTGTTGGTTCTGGGTTATTACCATTATATCCGTCATAACCACCGTCTTCTGAACTTATAGTGATATCAGTAGTAGAAATATATGTACCTGGGGCAACAATATCTAAATATCTACCAAAATTACTTCCCCATGGTTCATTATTACAAGAAGTAAACGATGTTCTTTCACCGCATTGACTGATAGCACCTACTATGTTTATTCTTTCATCCAACTGAGCGACACCAGAATTAGAACTATATCCATTACTATTTCCAGCTGCAAAAACAAAAATAACTCCTAAACCATTTCTGCCATTATTAAGACCATTTATAACTGCATCATCAAAAAGAGCACTATTATATGGTGCTTCCCAAGAACAATTAATTATGTCAGCTCCATTGTTTACAGCAAAATTAATTGATATAGTTTTTTTATATGTAAGATTTGATGTATTATACGGAAAAGTAATTGGCATTAATTTACAATTTGGTGCAACTCCTGCAATACCAAAATTATTTTTTTTTGCTCCAATTATTCCAGCAATAGCAGTTCCATGTGATTTGTAAATCAAATAATCAGATTGCGAAGATGATGCTAATTCAGCATTATAAAAAATAATGTTATTGGAATTATCTCTTAAAATGTTTTCTTGCAAGTCAGGATGATCCGCTTGAATACCTTCATCTATAATAGCAACTACAGAATTGTTACCATAAGTTATGTCCCAAGCTTTACAGATATTTATATCAATACCAGGTGTTCCACCATATTGTCCTGTGTTATTTAACCCCCATTGGTCTGAAAAAAATTGATCGTCAGCACATGTATCAGAAGTTAATGGGTTTTGCGTATCTAACATATTAACATCACTTGTTCTATTAATATCATTAACAATTTTCTTGTTTAAATCCGGTTCTACTTCTGCAAATAAATTAGTTTGATATAAATCACTTGATAGGTTTAGAGTATGTTCAATTGTATTTTTTGTACATCTAAGTACATACCATAGTGGCATAGAAGGAACTTGTCCAAGTATAGAAAGTTTTTTTTCTTGCGCTTCATTAACTAAAATTTGGTAGTCATTAGCAGACTTTAGTTTTATATATACATAATCTGAAACTTCAAATTTATAATTGTTATAAATAACATTCGGATTGACTGTTCTAACACCCGGTATATTTCTAAGAGTATTAAATATTTTTAAATAATTACCATAACTCATTGAGCTATCAATTTTAATTTTAGCATATTTAATAGTTGGATTAGGATAAATGCTTTTATCGTCAATTAAATCAATATTATCTGTTGTAATTGTATCAAGAGAACTTTTTGAAAAATTAGTGTTTACAGTAATATTTAAGTAAGATTTATCTAATTTCAAATTCACTTTATTATTATGATAGTAATAATGAAGATTTTGAGCAAATATATTAACAAATAGCAATGAAAAGAACAAACTTAAATAGTATGTTTTTTTCTTATTTTCATAAATTTTCATATGGTTATAATTTATTAATTAAACTTAAATTTTCGCCAATCACCTTTCACTTCCGATTGGCAAGGAAGAACATCTGCACCCTAAAATATTGGTGTTACAAATCTTCCAAACCTTGCGTTTAACTAAAAAAATGCTTAACTTTGCATTTGCTAAACGCAAGTTTGGTTTTCTTGGAGAAATTGCCAAATAAGTTTCTCAGGACTCACGGCGGTTTCTCCTTCCTT
>CAZHQB010000085.1:0-2364 GCA_964534895.1 uncultured Micavibrio sp. | reverse complement strand
GTAAAAGTAGATAAATCAGTAACAATCTCAACAATGTGCACAAACAGAGCTTGTAATTCACAAGGAACATGTCAAGCAACTCCAAAAATAGCAAGTAGTCTAAATCAATGCTCAAGCTCCTGTAGCTCAAACGCAGATTGTACACGCGGAAGAATAATAGAAACAAGACCATAACAACCAAAACAAAATAAGTAGTGACAGGTTTCAAACCTGTCACTACAAAAGCCACTGCAATTACTGCAAGAACGGGTTTGTAACCCGTTTTTCATAATTAGAAATATAAAAAATAAATGAAAAGAATATAAAAAATTGGATTTATAATCCAATTTTTTATATTCATAAAATTTTTGCCAAAATTATTTTTCAGCTCGACTTACATAAGTGCCGCTTTCAGTATTTATGATTATTTTATCACCTGTTTCAATAAACAGTGGAGTAGTAATCTTTGCTCCAGTCTCAACAGTAACTAATTTATCACCTCCTGATTGAGTGTCGCCCTTAAGTCCTGGAGGGGCTTCTGTTACTGTGAGTGTTACCTTGACTGGTAGTACTATATTTATAGGAGTGTTATTAAAATTGAGCATTGTTATCTCAAGTCCTTCAGTTAAATAATTTTTTGCTTCCCCTATTGCCCCTTCTGATATTACGAATTGGTCATATGTTTCATTGTCCATAAAATTGAAGTTTTGACCTTCTGTATATAAGAATTGAGCTTTTGATTTTGAAATATCCGCTTCTTCCACTTTATCGGAACCTTGAAATGTTTTTTCTACTACAGTTCCATTTTTTAGATTTTTTAATTTTGTCCGCATCACTGCACCAGCTCTACCCATCTTTGAATGTTCATTATAGATGATTGTGTATGGAATCCCATCTAATATAATATGTGTTCCAGTTTTTAAATCACTGATGTTTAGCATATATAGTTGATTAAAAAATTATATAATAAGTAAAAAATAGAAAGTTAATTTTAGCAATCTTTCTATTTCTTTGTTTAGATATATTCTATTTCACAGTAAATGGTAATAATGCCATATGTCTGCTCCGTTTTATAGCACGAGCAATTTGTCTTTGTGAATACGCATCTACATTATATCTTTTTGGTGGATATATTTTTGCTTGTGAATTTAGGAAACGACGTAGATAAACACTATCTTTATAATCAATAGCATCCAGCGTTTTATCACCAATTCTTATTTTTCGTTTAGACATATTATTTGATCGTATTAGTAATTAATAATTCTATTAAAATGGTACATCTTCTATTTTGACCTCGTCTGCTTCGTCATCTAAATTAATTGTGGGAATCTCTTCTTCCTTTGGTTCGGTTGGAGTTGCAGTAGGAGCTTTATTTTGATTGTTGTAATCATTGTTGTTAGTATTGGTTCCAGATGGTTTTGCACCAAATTCAAAATTCTCCATTATGATTTCAGTTCTGTACATTTTTTTGCCAGTCTCTTTGTCATCCCAGCTGCTAGTTTCTAAGCGACCCTCAACATATATTTCTTGTCCTTTTGTCATATATTGAGCAATTACTTCGCCTCTTTTTCCCCAAGCTATGACATTATGAAATTCAGTTTTTTCATTTTGTTGTCCATCTTGGCCTTTCCATTTAGTTGAAGTAGCAACAGAAAAGTTTGTTATGGTTGTACCTGTTTGTGTCGTTCGTTTTTCAGGATCACGGGTTAGGCGACCTACAATTATTACTTTATTTACATTCATATTATTTTTTTATTATTTTTAGAGGAAATAATAGTGTTTATAATTTTAGAGCTTTTTCTAATTTTTCGTCAATTTTTTCACCTTTTTCCTTTAATTCGGTTTTTTGCTCACGAGGATCTTTAGTTGCTTCTTTAGCAAAAGATTCAAGTGGCGGTAATTTATCAGCATTTACAATAATATAACGTAAAATATCTTTTCGTAAATTCATTTGTCTTGTGATATCTCCAATTATATCTGAATTTTCTTCACGTGTGTCAGCATCTGGTAGTGTAAAGCGTTGTACAAAATATGTACCCTTCCAATTATGTTTGATTTCATATGCGAGTTTTCTCTCGAACTCGACTGATTCTCCCAACCATTCTCCACCTGCAGTTTTTACGAGTTTCTTGACTTCATCTTTGATATTATCAAATTCAGGTTTATCTTTATCTGCAATGAGAAACATTAATTCATATTCCATGTGCTTATAATTATTTAATTAAAAAATCTACTTAAACAAATATACAAAAAGTCCTGTATATTTCCTTGAGTAGAAATACTATTGCATCCTATCCATATTTCTAATAAAAAAACGGCGGAATACATAAGGACTTTTTGACTTGTTAAGGAAATGATAGCATGATAATGTATTTTTGACAAGGG
>CAZHQB010000084.1:0-2547 GCA_964534895.1 uncultured Micavibrio sp. | reverse complement strand
TCTGCAAACAAATTAATAAAAATCAACTAAACCCACAGGAGGCTTTACGCCTCCTGCTTAACAAATCCGAGGTAATAATATATTGCCAAAATTAATATTGAAAATACTCTGTTAAAATCTATATTTTTTGAATTATTACAAGATAAATATAAGAAATATAATTGTATTATTATATTTCAAAATTAATTTAAAGGATTACAATGAAATTAAAGCTAGTATTAGTTTCTGCTATTTCGGCAATGATGTTTACATCTCAAGCACAAGCATCTGATAGAGAATTTGGAGATATTTATAAAGAATGTGGACTTGGTGCAATGATTTTTAAAAATACCCCAATTGCAGCTGCCATTTCAAATATTATCTGGGATTTAGGTACAACTGCAATATCCTCAAATCTTTCATCTGATGAAAATTGTAAAGGTGGTAAAGCTAAAGTTGCTGCATTTATTTTAAAAAGTTATGACAAACTTGAATCAGAAATAGCACAAGGTGAAGGTCAATACATCAACACATTAGCAAATATGACTAATAAAGATATAACAGCAATAAGAAAAGAATTTTCTCAAGTTATTGCAAATAATGACTATCAATCTCTTACAAAAGTACAAAAAGCTGAAAAACTTTATAACATCGTATCTATCTAAGTATTTTGTTGTAGGCAAAGATATATTATTCTTGCCTACAATGAAAAAATTTATTTTAATATTCTCTCTCTTTTTATCATCAGTTACTCTATTTTCAAAAGACATTGATAACTATAATATAATAAATATTTCAAAAAATCCAACATGGTTAAGATTATTACATTATAACCATAATCTTAAAAGTGATATAAAAGATCAAAATTTTTTTCTTGCAAAAGATGGTAATATATCGCCAAAACATGAACTACTAGCAACCATAAATGCATATAATTTACCATTTGATAATAACAGTCCTGACAAACACGCCCAATGTAAATATCCTGCAAGATATTTTTGGCTATCAAAACAAATTCATCTTGTTAACTATCACACTATCAATCCAAAATGTAAAAAATTACGAAACTGGAAACTTCTCAAAAATACAAAATCCATTAGTATTGTCTTTGTAAGTGGATTTTTAGGAAACCCTGCATCTGCTTTCGGGCACTCTTTTTTAAAAATAAATAAATCAGATTATAGTAGTGAAAATCTATTTGATACTAGCATCAGTTTTGGGGCACTCTTGCCTAAAAAATACAATATGCTTTCTTATATATACAATGGAATTACTGGTGGATATTTTGCAGCTTATACAGACAAATTTTTTTACAATCAAGATATTACCTACTCTGATGAAGATATGAGAGATATGTGGGAATACAGGCTAAATTTTTCCGATAATCAAAAAAAATTTTTACTACTTCATACTTGGGAACTGATGACAAAAAAATTTCAATATTTTTTTACAAATAGAAATTGTGGGTATAGAGTAGCAAAACTTTTAGAATTGGTTATGAATCATAAATTAACCAATAATGCTTATATATGGTATGCACCCATAGAAACTTTTTATTACCTTGATAATGTAGATAAAGTAGTTTATTTGCCATCTAAACAACGAAAAATTTACGCTCAATTTAACGCACTTAATAATAAAGAAAAAGAGTTGATTTCGCATATGATTAACAAAAATCTATCACAAATACCTAACAAATCTTTACCTATACAAAGTCAAATCAATATTCTTAATTTCTTAATAGATTATAATAAATACAAATATTTAAATAAGAAAACACAACAAACACATGAACAGAAAATATATAAAAGAAAGCTATTTATTAGTAGATTAAAACTTCCTTCTGGTAAAAAATATTTTACTATTCCTAAAAAACGACCTATTAGTCAAAATAATAAACCGAGATTATTATCCTTATCGTACCATCACTACCTACATACAAAAAAACTAGCATTAGAATTTAGTCCTTTTGCTATGGAACTTATTGGACAAAATAACTTCAGCGGAGATGAACTAGTAGTATTAGATACATCAATCTTTATAAACAAAACAGATATAAGTTTAAACAAATTAGATCTTATTCGTATACAAAGACTAAAAACTCAACAACTGCCTTTTGAAAAGCGAAATCCTTTTTCATGGAACCTTCGTATAGGTACTTATAAGCAACCTAAAACAAAACAGGACTATTTTATAGATGCAGGAACTGGTTTTGCATGGAATATAAATAATCATATTAAATTCTATACAATGTTAAATATATCTGCTCATACAAATAATAGAAAATTACGATATATACCAAATATGGGTCTATTTATAAATCTTAATAAATTTCGAGCCAATATACTTTACGGATATGAAAAAGATACAAAAAATACTCAATCCACACCATACTATAAACTAAAAATTCAACAAAAAATTCAACAAAACATATCTCTTTATACAGAAATAACTAATCTAAAATCCACACTTGCATTAATTGGAATAAAATATTTCTTTTAACTACTAATATACTAACAAATCCTAGGCAACAACTCTCCGCTTGGCAGATCCAAAAATCGTTTCGTT
>CAZHQB010000083.1:0-2619 GCA_964534895.1 uncultured Micavibrio sp. | reverse complement strand
ACGTTTTGGATTATTCTAAAATAAATAAGAATTTAAATATAAAATCAAATATCCCTTAATTTTTCATTCTTTTTTTTTAATTTTGTATTACTTAATATAAGTATAATAATTATTATGATAAAAAAAATCATTATCCTTTCAGTTTTGTTTAGCATTATAACTTTTCCACAAACTTTTTCAAAAAAAGGTGGTATTTGTTTTCGTATAGATGATAATCATACAATGGAGAAATATACTGAATATGCTAGTAGATTTAATAAATACGGTAAAAATTTCTGTTTTGCTTTAAATTTAGGGCGGGAAGAATTTAATTCTGATGACTATATCAATGGTGTTAAGCAATTGCAAGCGAGTGGTCATGAATTAATGGATCATACCCCTGAACATAGAACAAGTTTTTTTAATACTAAATTTGATATTTCATTGTATTCAACCTTATCTGGTGTTGATCACATAGTTGAGAATAAAATATGTTTAAAATATGCTGATGTTAATATTACTAAAGCTAAAAGAAGTGGTTATGTAGATATAGATGGAAATAAAATTATTAGTAAGAGTAAAGAATTTAAAAAGTTTCTTAATTCAGAAAGATATTTGTATTTCCCTGAATTGGCTAATAATAAATTAGTTACCAAAAAAGAAATAATTTCTGACAGCTTAATGGTGGTAAATGATCCTTGGTTGGAAAAAATTAATCTGGGAAAACATAGTAATATTAAATATTATAGTTTTACTTCAAGTCATATCCATATGAGCATACAAGCGCTAAATGTGTTAGCTAAAGAAACACAAAAACTTGCTGATTTATATGAAATTATTAGACCAGTTACTTGGATACAACCTGGTGTATCAACGTACTATACTTTCCCTTATGTGTATGCTCAAGAGATAAAACAATCTTATGGAGTTAATTTTAATTATGTAGCCGCGGCTGTTTATCCATACACATACGAAAAGACATACAAAGTATTTAACGAATACGATCGTAACTTGGATAAAAGATTTGGAATGCAATGGGGAGACTTTAATAATGCAGAAGAACAATTACAAATAACTAAGGAAAAAATAGCTAATAAAATTGCTAAGCATTATGTTCTTATTGGCCATAGCCATTTTACAAAATTACTTGGTGGATGGGATGCATATTTAGAAAGAGTAGATAGTCTTTTGGCTTGGGCTGTAAGAAATAGTATTCCTGTAAGAACTTATAAAGAGTGGGCTGATATTCTTTACAGTCAAATTCCTAACCCTAAAGAAAATATATTTCCACCTTTAAATGTTGACTTAGACCAAAATGGGATGCCTGATGGTTATGATAACTTTGACAAACTGAAGTTAGACAAAACTGACGGTGTTCCGGACTCTAATTATTCATTAGTTGGTAATTCAACCGGGAATATATGTACCGTAAAAGGATTAGGCGGTATTGAAAAAGGGGAAAATAATTTTGAAATATGGACTAAAGGTTCACAAGGGAATTTTATAGAAATTAATTTTAAAATAGGAAAAACTCATTCAATTTATAAATTACCTGCTGAAAGCAGCGAATGGACAAAGTATAATTTAACGCAATCAATAAATGGAGATACAAGCCTTAATATTCCGGAATCAATTTCCCTTATTGATATCACAATTAGTTGTTCAGATTATACTTCAGGGGTTGTGAAAATAAGTGGAATGAAATTATATAAAAGCTCTTCCACTCAAAATTTAATCGTCTCTCCTCATAGCATAAATGTTAATGCGGACTCAGGAGATACCAATTTTTCAATTTCTTCTAACGTAGATTGGACAATAGCCAACAATAATGATTGGGTAAAAGTTTATCCTATAAGTGGAAATGGGAATAAAAACATTTCTATTTCTATAAAACCAAATCCGGATTCGTTAAATAGAACGGCAATAATTTCAATTTTAGGCGAAGGACTTACGGAGAATTTATCCGTTATCCAAAATGGACTGGATGTTTATAATATTTCCTTAGATAAATCACCCAGAGAAGCATGCGATATCTTTGGTGGTGGAAATTTTCTAGAAGGTTCTAATGTTACGGTTACTTGTACACCGCATACGAATTGGAAATTCGATTATTGGTCGGAAAATGAAGACACGGTTTCAATGGATTCTGTTTATTCTTTTATTATTGATCGCTCTCATAGTTTTATTGCAAATTTATCTCCGATAACTTCTATTAAAAATTCCAGGATTAAAGTTCCAAAGAAATACAGCTTATCTCAAAACTATCCTAATCCGTTTAATCCAACTACTAAAATTACTTTTGGATTACCTGTAAAAGCAGATGTTGAATTAAAAATATATAATTTACTTGGCCAAGAATTAATGACATTGGTAAATAAAGAGTTTTCTGCCGGTATTCATTCTATTGATGTTAATGCTGGTAATTTATCAAGCGGAGTTTATATCTATTCCATTTCTGCTATTAGTAGAAATGGAAATAATTTTATTAGTACAAAAAAAATGATTTTAATAAGATAGTTGTTTAGAGAGTAGTTATTAACTAATGCGTTATTTAATACTAATTAGGTAAATTAGGAATAACTTAGTAATCTGTTCTATTTACATAACCAGCCGAACCATTGTAAGAAATAACCTTACCAG
>CAZHQB010000082.1:0-2763 GCA_964534895.1 uncultured Micavibrio sp. | reverse complement strand
TTAATATTAAAATTCCTCAAAAAGTAACCTTGACTATGCAACAGTACATTTTTTGCATAGATGGTGTATTGATTGTATGATTGTAGTGGACAGGCATATCTGTCCACTAGACAAAATAGACTGTCATATCGAGTGAGGTGATAACGGAATCGAGATATCTCAAAATATTTGAAGTTGAGATTCTCCCACTACGCTATCCAGCCAAAGACGGGCACAACGCTTCGGTCGGAATGACATAATATTAAAAAAATTTTTTATGACAAAAAAAGAAAATAAGAAAAAGACTTTACTTTTGCTTGATGGTAATGCGATAGTGCATAGGGCGTATCATGCTATACCGCCTCTTACTAGTGATGATGGCGTGCAGACTAATGCTGTTTTTGGGTTTACTTCTACTCTTTTGACAGTTTTGGAGAAGTTTCATCCTGATTATATTGTGGCTACTTTTGATTTGCCAGGGAAGAATTTTCGGCATGAGATGTACAGTGATTACAAAGCTACTCGCAAAGAAACTCCAGAAGATTTAATCCCTCAATTTGATTTGGTTAAAGATGTGGTGAGGTCACTAGGGATTGTGATAGTGGAGGAGGAAGGCTATGAAGCTGATGATGTGATAGGGACTATTGCCATTCAAGCTCACAAGGATGAATTAGAGACCATTATAGTTACAGGGGATAAAGATACTTTGCAATTGGTAGATGACAATACTAAAGTGTTTACGATGTCTCGGGGAATTCATGATATGTTGCTTTATGATAGAGAAATGGTAAAAGAAAAAATGGGCGTCACGGTAGAACAAGTGCCAGACTATAAGGGACTACGTGGGGATAGTAGTGACAATATCCCAGGAGTAAAAGGTGTGGGAGAAAAAACTGCAATTACGCTCTTAGAAGAATATGGAGATTTGGATAATATTTATGCACATTTAGATGAAATTAAGCCTACTTGGCAAAAGAAGTTACAGGCAGACAAGGAAAAAGCATTTTTGTCAAAAGAATTAGGCATTATTAAAACTGATGTTCCGATAGAGCCACTTAATTATGATTTTGCACAGACTTCTGAGATGACTTTTGATAATGCTCGCAAGATGTTCAAAAAGCTTGGCTTTACTAGTTTACTCAAGAGATTACCAGATACTGATGACACGGAAGAAATAAGTGTTAGTACAGTAGAAGAAAAAGAAGTTGAGCAATTATTGAATGATTGCAAAAAGATAAAAGGCATTGTGACGGCAGTCGATTGTAGTGATGGTAGATTGCATGGTTTAGCTTTGGTTGTGAAAAATAAGTTGTTATATATTGAGGTGACAAATGATACAAAAAAAAGTATAGTGGATTTTTTGCAGAGTGGAGATATCAAAAAAATAATTTGGAACGCAAAAGATGTTAAACATAAATTATCTGAGTGCGATATTGAATTAAATGGAATTGTAGCAGATGTACTTTTGCAGGCGTATGTTGTAGGACAAAACAAAAAGTTAAAATTTGAAGATTTGGTGTTTGATGTGTTTGGTGTGATATCTAATCAAAAAGATGTTGGTGCACAGATGACACTTGGACTCAGAGATACTGAGGAAGAAAAACAAAAAGTGTGTGAAAAAGTATATTATACAGATAAATTGTATAGTTATTTTGAAGATAAGATTGTACAAATTATTAAAACTCAAAAACCAAAAGCAAATATACAAACACTACTAGACACAATAGAGTTACCACTAATTGATATTTTGTTTGGCATGGAAGAGAGAGGTATTGCGTTGGACAAAGACAAGTTTGATGAAATTGCTACTTATATTGACAAAAAAATTGAAGGATTGTCAAAAAGTATTTATAAATATGCTGGAGAAAAATTTAATATCAATTCTACAAAACAGTTGAGAATGATTTTGTTTGAAAAATTGAAAATTGATACCAGTAATATCAAAAAAACCAAAACAGGTTTTTCTACTGCATCGAGTGAGTTAGAAAAAATGCGAGAAGGAAACCCAATAATAGAAAAGATTGAACAATATAGAGAATTATTTAAGTTAAAAACCACATATATAGATGTACTTCCCACACTAACAGATAAAAATGGCAGAATTCACACAACCTACAATCAAGCGGTTACTTCAACGGGTAGACTTTCGTCATCAGATCCAAATTTACAAAACATACCAATTCGTACTGAGGAGGGGCGTAAAATGAGAGATGGATTTGTGGCAGGAGATGGTTATGTACTACTTAGCGCTGATTATTCTCAGATTGATTTGCGTTGTGTAGCTCATGTAAGTGGTGACAAAACTATGATTGATGCTTTTATAAATGGTGCAGATATTCATACGACTACAGCAGCAACTGTGATGGGTAAAAGTCCAAAAGATATCACAAAAACTGAACGAGCAAGCGCAAAAGAATTAAATTTTGGTTTGATTTATGGTATGGGGACACATGGTTTTGCTGTGGCAGCGGGTATAAGTAACAAACAGGCAAAGGAATTTATACAGACATATTTCGAAAAATTCAAAGGTGTCAAAGAATATATGGAAAAAACCAAAAAACAAGCAAAAGAAAATGGTTATGTAGAAACATTGTTTGGTCGCAGGAGATATGTACCAAACATAACAGCAAAAAACTTTATGTTGAAAAGTTCCGCAGAGAGAGCGGCAATAAATATGCCGATACAAGGACTTGCAGCAGACATAATGAAACTAGCGATGATAGCATTAGATAGATATATCAAAAAAACATACAAAAAAGGTGATGTATACGCAATATTACAAGT
>CAZHQB010000081.1:0-2774 GCA_964534895.1 uncultured Micavibrio sp. | reverse complement strand
TGGTTTCATTTAGTGATTTACGACTATCCGAATTAAAACAAAATATAGGGACTTATGGAAAGTTCGGGATTGGACTTACAAAAAAATGGGCAATTGAAAGCGGACTTAATCCTGTAATGTATGCAAGTCAACAAAGTCACTTCACTGCAAACTTTATAGAAGGAATTGAGAAGTTTTTCCAACTTGTAAATAAATCAAACGATTCGAGCGGTAATTATGAAACAGCATATAATAATACATTAAACACTCTACGTTATATTAAGAATTATAAAGGAGATTTAATAAGACCTGGAAAAAAGACAAAACCTAATTATGTATTTGCAAACGAGCGTGAATGGAGGTTTGTTCCGCCAATTTCGGACGAAATAGATTCCTTTGTTCCTATCGAGAAAGTTAGAACTTCCCAACAAAAAACAAGATACAATCAAAAAGTAAGAAACGTAACATTACATTTCCAACCAGATGATATCCAATACTTAATTGTCGAAAAAGATTCTGATATTAACGATTTGATTAGGCATTTAAGACAAGTTAAAAATAGATTTTCACCAGAAACAATAGACAGACTTTCAAGTCGAATTTTGACTTATGACCAAATTGAAAATGACGTATAAAATACTATGGCAATAAAACGAATATCTGAAAAAGAATTTTATGACTACAATGTCATCAAAAACCCAATGGCTTCTGTTCTTGGAAATGAAGTAAGTTGGTTTTCTGAAAAAGAAAATAATCTTCTCGCTACAATTATAAATGACAGAATTGATAATGATTGGGGATATGTGATATTTTTAAAAGAACCCAATGGTGAATACCGAGCAACAGAGGTTGAAGCTTCCTTAGAAACAAAAGAAATCGCTGAAACCAAAGTCCTTGAAAAACTTGAAGAATTAGTTCAATCTGGAAAATATGTAGAAGAACTTTATGAAGACGATAATGAAATAGCAGAGTCGACTCAAAATGTCATAATTACCGACATTAATGAAGAAGTCAAAAAATACTTCAAGAAACATCCGGAAAAGCTTTATGATTTATCACCAAGGAAATTTGAGGAATTGGTTGCAAGTATACTCGAAGATATGGGATTAGATATTCAATTAACCAAAGCAACTCGTGATGGCGGAACTGATATTATTGCAAGCGTCAAAAATGCCTTAACGAGTTTATTGATTTTAGTAGAATGCAAACGATATGCACCTGAAAACAAAGTTGGAGTAGATATTATAAGAAATGTAGCTGGAGTTCATACTTTAAAAAATCCCGCTAAAAGTATAATTGTGACGACAAGTACATTTACTAAAGATGCAAAAGAAATAGCGAAAGAATTAGAGACAAGAATTGACCTTAAAGACTATGAAGATTTGAAAATTTGGCTGAATAAATACTGATGAAAAAACTGCCCCTAACACCGTGTATAATTCATTGCTAGTACTCGCCTACTTACGAAAATCCTCGCGGATTTTCTATTCGGTTTGTATTTGCTAAATTAGTTGCTGAAACACGCAACGAAATCATACACAAACCGTTGTAACCAATTAAAACAAACCCAAGAACTGACTAATGATTTCGAACGAAGAACTAACAATATTACTTGAAAAACCTGAATCTTCAACTTTAGACTTTAAAGAAAATATTTATGATTTTGGAAATGATAAAGATTCAAAGAACACAGCAAAATTTGTAAAAGATGTTATTAGTTTTTCAAATACAATTAGAAATGGCAAAGGCTTCATTCTTTTTGGAATCAGAGAGAAAACTGATAAAAGTTTAGAATTAGTTGGACTAGATAATTCAGTTGACGATTCAATTCTTCAAGAAAAAGTAAAAGACAAAGTTTTTCCACGACCTTTTTTCGAATACTACGAACTAAATTATGAAAATAGAAAGATTGGTGTTCTTGAATTTCCAATAGCAAAATACGAATTACCTATCACACCAACTGTAAAATTGAAAGGACTTGAAACTGGAAAAGTTTATTATCGAAATGGCACCTCGAATACTGAAGCAAATGCCATTGATGTTATTAGAATTAACGATTGGCTCAAATCATTACCAGGAAATTTAAAACTCACTTTAACCGATAAAATATCTGAAATATTAAAAAGGTTAACTTTAAATAAAGAGAAATTATCAGTAATTATTACAGATTTACTCAATATTTCGAAAATCCATAAATTGACTGAACTTGAAGAATTTTGTTCTGCTCAAATAAGAGGAATTAAATCCAATGAGTCTAAAAATCATAGATACAGAATACAAAAAGTATTCATATCACCAAACGGAATAGAAACTAATCCATACTCTTTTATCGACATTACAGCAGATATGATTAAAAAGGAAATGGAAAAAGAAGATAGTTTTTACGAATATCGTATGTTGTTTAATCAATCGATTATAAAAATAGAAGAATTAATAGGACAATTCAATAGTAACAAGACGTATGGTACTTTAAAAATGTCCAGTAAACATTTATTTGGAAAAGGTGATTATGACATAAACGTCTTTCTTTTTGAAAACAATATAATTGGAGTTTATAGCAACATAAGGCAAAAAGTAATTGATGAACTGATGAAAATATAACTGGTTACAACAAAGTGTATAAAACATAGCTAGTAAGTGCTAAACCCAAAGTTTAGTGCTTATTTACCAAGTTCCGCCAAATTTTTAATTTGGCTTTTGAAATAGAAAAGATAAAAACAAAATAAAAAATTCGGCTCTGTGCTAATTCGAAATTTATCGTATTTTTATACGCTACGTTTCATACACCAACCGTT
>CAZHQB010000080.1:0-2793 GCA_964534895.1 uncultured Micavibrio sp. | reverse complement strand
TAACTTATTTAATTTTACATACTATAAATCCGGATTTGGTGGGGGTGGATAATCCAGAATTAGCAAAATTACAACAATCCGTGGTAGAATCTGCTGCCAGAAATCAAGGCAGAGCTGCTCAGAGAGATGTACACTGTGATAATAATGGTCATTGTTATGATAGTAAAAAAGAGTGTGAAGATGCTGGTGAAAATAATTGCACCGCTTCAAATCAATATTTTAGTAGAGATGCTATTTATATAAAAGATGAGGATGGTTCTTGGAAAAAATTTGATGGTGATATAAATGCATGCAAAGAAGCTCAAGGCTCTTGGACAAAATGCCATAAAGGCAGTGATTTACAGGCTGACTTAAGATATGGAAATAAAAATTATATTAATAGACAAAAATTAAAAGAAGGAGGAAAAATTGCTGTGCAATTTAATGGAGATGTTGCCAAATTATCTGATAATAATATAGAAAAATTAAAGAATTTTGCGAATAAAATACCAAACGGAAAAATGTATATTGATGGGGTATCCGAGGATGGACGCATTATTCATGGTATTGGTGCAAATGCAACTGATTCACTCGAAGATAGTGGATCTTTAAAACAAATAGGTGAAGATGCATCAGGAAATAAATATTATACAGTAGAAACAGGGGATTTAAAGGGGTCTATCTATATAGCAAAGGCAACTGATTCTGATGGGACTTATCAGAGTGATATAATATTGCCAGATAAAGATGGTAATAACTATACTGCTGGCGATTTAAAATTAATAACGCCAGAACCACCACCACCTGCATAAATTTATAAAATTTAAAAATAATGTTAAAGAAAATATTTATAATTTCATCAGTTTTATTGATAACCGTTTTAGTTTTTTTTGGAATTTATATGTTGGCATTTAAAAAAACTGATAATATACAAACAAAAAAAATTAACAAAAAAAATATTGTTGATGTTGCAAAGATTGCATCTAAAAAAATTACGAATATCACATCTGATTCTGTTGTATCAGCAACACTTGGACCTAATGGAGACACGTTAAGATATTGTGATGCAGTGGATGGACGTGTGTGGACCATGACACTTCGTGGTACAAATAAGGAAGTATTGTTTAAAAAAACAAAAGGAGTGCCAAATAAATTTAGATGGTCAACTGACGGTAATCAGGCTATAGCTAGTTATGATGATGGCAAAATTTTTGTGTATAATTATACTACGGGTGTTGATATTAAACTAAGAGATGGGATGGATGATGTAGTTTGGGCTGGTAATAGTGGACGAATTTTATATAAGTATTATGACAAAAAAACAAAAGAACGCTCATTAAATATTGCAAATGCAGATGGTACAAATTGGAAAAAATTAGCAGATTTACCTTTTAGGTACACTACATTTACACAAATCCCATCATCAATTTTGGCAAGTTTCTGGCCAACAGAAGACGCAAACGTTCAAACAGCACTTTTTACAACAAGCACAATACATGAAAGTATTCCAAAACAAATTTTTTCTCAGAAATATGGTGCTGACTTTTTGTTTTCATCAACTGGAAAGAAGGTTTTAGTTAGTTCTGTCGCAAAAGGAGGTAAACAACCCACTCTCGCTATAATGGATAATGATGGACAAAATTATAATGATTTATTAATTCCGACAATTGTCAAAAAAACTGTTTGGTCACAAGATGGAAAAACTGTATATTATGCACAACCAAATAATGTGCCAAGTGATGTTGTGTGGCCAAATGATTATAATGATAGAAAATTTATAGTACAAGAACAGGATACTTTTTATAAATTAGATATTGAAACAGGTAAAAAAGAAAGAATTGTTGAACTTAATGATATAAATGAAAAAATTGATGCAGTAGATTTATTTTTAGATAAATCTGAGAGTGTGTTGTTTTTTGTGAATCGTACAAATGGATTATTGTATAGAATAAGTCTTTAAAATTAATGTAATGAAAAAAGAAATACAAAAAATAATTGCTACAGGAACAATAATTATTTTATTAATAATAGAACCAACGTCAGCATTAGCTATTTTAGCTGGAGATGTTTCTGGTAAAATTCGTGGTGGTATAAATAATTTTTTAGAGAATGATTTAAATATAAATGTGGAAGAAGGTTTAAGACCAGTAACAGAAGGGATAAATTCAGGTGATAGAAAGATAAAGACTCCAGAGGTGTCAATTAGATTTTCCACTCCAAACCCAAAGCCAGGGGAAAAGATAACAGCAAGTGCAGATGTGGAAGGAATAGCAAATGTACAGGACGCATATTATACTTGGTTTTTAAGACGAAAAGATGAATTAAATGAACAAGGAGAAAAAAATTATTATTGGTATAGTGAATTAGTTTCTTTTCATAGAGCTGCTATAAGAGCTCAAGTGGCACCATATTTTGATTGGGAAATGTTTGACCAGCCATTTAATAAGGATTTATTAGAAAGTAGAGAAGAAGATAGTGACAGCTATAAACCAAAGATGGGTGGTGATAATGGCAGCGAAGATGGTTATTGTTATATATATGATAGAGAAACTGGTAAACAGTATGAGATAGCAGAAGGGGGAGAATCTGAGACTGGTTGTCCAGATGGATATGTACCTAAATGCATGTATGATGATAAGACTTTGCAGTGCCCTTTAATTATTGATGGTTTAGCATCTGAAACAGAAACAGAAGAGTCAGATGATGGATCATCATCTAGCTCAACTACTGCTATAGCTGGGTTAGGTGGTGCTCGCTCTTCAACTTTAAATAGATGCTTAGATAGTGGTACAAAAGCTGTATGTGATGAAAATA
>CAZHQB010000079.1:0-2827 GCA_964534895.1 uncultured Micavibrio sp. | reverse complement strand
TTTTATTTATTGCTACAATGTTCATATTTAGTACTTTACCCGCATTACGTATAGCCTTTGTTGTAGGGCGTTTCTAATTACAAATCAATAAATTTTTCAATTAGTTCATCATTATCGTTTATTATTTCAATGTAAGGTTTATCATTGTTGCTGTAATCAATTAATAAATGACCACGTGATGTTTTTACTTGATAACTTGGATTATTCCTATCTCCAAGGTTATTCTCTCCGGAACAATAATCTGCTGAACTATACCTCGTATCAATCTCTCTATTATCATCACTATTTACTTTTTCTGAAACAATATTTAAGCATCTTGTTTTATTGTTTTTCATATTATTAAAAAGTTCAGTACTAAATGATGACCTAAGTCCGTGATGTGGTGTAATAAGAACATCTACTCCTCCTTTTAATTTATTTTTAAGATAATAATTTCTGTTAATTATTTCTGTCATACCATTTTTTTGTAAATCACCAGGGAAAAACACACGATGAGAATTAATTATTAGAAAAACAACAATACTAATATTATTGGCATAGCTTTCATTTTTTAAATCATCAGTATTTTCAACTATTTTAGGTGGAATATAGTATATAAATTCATTTTGGTCGCTTGTTGCTCGTAAAGGTGGTTGGCGTCCAATAAGCATTTCTTTTAGAATATCAATATTTGGATTCTCCTCAAACAAATTCCAATTTATTTTGTGTTCTTCTTCCATTCCATCGTTATCATTAGGACAAGTAAGTAAATCGGAGTGAAAATTATCATTAAATTCATTTAAAGCAGAAATATGGTCATTGTGGGGATGACTTATTAATAATTGGTCAATCAAATATTTGTCGGAATTATATGAACTTTTCTCATAGTTAAGCTCTTGATAAAGTGGTAATAAAAAATCTGATACAGGATTAAAATCTGATGATTTTCCAATATCTATCATTAATTTTTTACCACTAAACTCTATATAAGATGATAACGCACCTCCTACATTAAAAATTACTTGCTTCATATTATTCGCTTATTGTATTTATTGTTTCTATTAATCTTTCTGCATATGAAAATGCAACTGTTTTTATCCAATTTTCTCTTACAATACCTAACCAAAAAATGAGAATTAAAATTAAAATTATTTCAGAAATAAGAAGTTCTGACGAAAACTTAACTATATATTCATTCATAATAAATGAATAAAGGAAACTACTAATCATTAATAGTATTATTATTAATATGGCTATTCTTTTTAATCCTAAAAGATTTCTTCTAAAACCATAATTTATGTTTTCTTGAAATAGTAAATTATATTTCTTGGTATCTCTTGTTTTTGATAATAAGAATTTAGTCCAAGATTGGTATATTTCATCTGCTTTTTGGGGTAAATTCTTTTCAAATTCTTCATCTAATTCATTTCCAATATTTGTTAGCTTTTTTAATTTTTGATGATATCTACTTTTGGTATGTTTATCAATAATATCATTTGAAAATCTTAAAATCTGTGTAGTTGGTGTTCCTCTCCATTTTCTCCACATTTCTTTTTCTAGTGCTTTACCTTTATCGCGTCCCAATTGAGAAAATAAAAAATATAAAGCTGTTGTAATTCCAAGGCTAGTTAATACTTGGTAATAACTTTGTAAATGAAACGAATAAACAGAACCAATAAATATTACTGGTATAAGTGATAGAATAACAGGATATATTCTTGCTTTTAAATTGTATAAATTCATAATGTTATCCGTTTTTTTCTGGTGTTATTGTTTTATTTTCGTCACTTATTTCAACAGAAATATTTCCGTGATGTTTTGTTGAATAAACCTGTTTGTTAGCCAATTTATTGTAATAATCGTATGCATAGTCTTTTCCCCGATGAACAGAAACTACAACATAATCAGGATTAATATGCTTAAAAACTTCTTCATTAATATTATTCTCACTACCGTGATGTGGTGCTAAAAAGATATCTGCTTTTAATAAATCCAGTTTGTTTTTTGCATTATAATAGTCAAAAATATCCTGCCAAGCCGATTTTGTTGCATCTCCACCCAATAAAATTGCTATACCTAAATATTCAATTCTTAAAACATAGCTAATATGGTTATATTTATCTGAATTTCCTTCATTAGTCTCTTTGGATAAAGCTATCAAGTTTGGTGAAGGTGATAAGATTTGTATATCATCCTGTGTCCAACAGCACTCAGATGTTGCATCTCTATATAATTTTAGAGTCTTTGGATTTTTTTTACTTTCTCTGATTTCTTGATACCTTTTCCAATCATCAGCATTATAAGGTCCAAAATCATCTGTTTCAATATCTAATTCTTTGTCGTGTTCGGTATCCCAGAAATTGTATACATATCTTTTAGAAAATAACTCATCAATTCCAGACATATGATCCATATCTGGATGAGTTAGAATAAATCTAAAAATACTTTTTCCAGAATATTCCTTATCAAGAAATTCAATAGGATCTTGTAAGATATCACCTTCATCGTCAATCTTAGAATTATCAATATCAACAATTGCTATTTTCCCAGATGGAAATTTTATTACTGTACAGTTTCCTTTTCCTACGTTTATAAAATCAATTTTCAACATAATAAATTCCTTTTCTCTAATGCCCTACAACGGCTAGCACAAACGGATGTCCTGACGGTAGGAAGGATTCCGATTTGTGCGTTGTTGTACGTTTTTTAAATCCCTTCCTTTTTTATTTTGAACTGCAATATAAGACTTTAAAGCGCTTTACGCCAATCTTTTTTACTTTAAGTGATGATTTGACAGCGATTAAGAGCGAGCATATAAATATTTAGTAAAATTTCACTTGCTTCTTAT
>CAZHQB010000078.1:0-2827 GCA_964534895.1 uncultured Micavibrio sp. | reverse complement strand
TCCAAATCGATTTATTAAATATTTCTTTTCTTCTGGCAATAAGTTTTTAGTTTTCGAAAGTTGTACATAAGGCGGATTACCAATAACAGCATCAAAACCAACAAAATCTCCATTATCATCTAGAATTTCTGGAAATTCAAAACGCCATTCAAAAGATTCTTCATAAATTTTATTGTTTTTTATTTCTTCAATTTCTTTTTCAAGTTTTAATGTTTTAGCAGTTAGTTCTTTTAGTTTTTTATTCCATTGTGTTTTTTCTTTTTTTGACAATTCAAACATTTTTGGTTGAGTCATCATAAATAATTCGCCTTTAAGTTTTGTTAAGCGTTTTACTTTTGGGTCATTCATTGATATTTCACTTCTGAAATCACTTTTTATATCATTAATCAGCTTTTCCATTGCGTGCTTTTGCTCTTTTGTTTGAGCATTTCGATAGGTGTTAACAGCTATTCGGTAACTATCAATATTCCATTTGCTTTTTTTCAATGCTTTACTTAGGTCTGCATCAATATCAAAACGACTGATAAGCGAATTACCACATTTTATGTTAATATCAATATTTGGTAGAGTTTCTAATTCCGTTTCATTTTTGTAATACGCATTTTTTAATAGTTCAATCCACAAACGCAAACGACAAATTTTTACCGAATTTGGATTTATATCAACACCGAATAAACAATTCTCAATGATGGTTTGTTTTTCGTGAAACAATGCTTCTTGTACTCGTTGACTTTCTTTGTTTTTTGGGCTGTATTCAAATAATTCTCCATCATCATCAGTGATAATCAGGTCGTCATTAACAACTTCAAGTTGATACTCTTTAAGTCGTTTCCCTTCACGGTCTTGAAGTATTTTTAAGTCATTTTTAATAGCAATAATTTCATTGAGGGATGAAACTAAAAAATGCCCTGAACCTACTGCTGGGTCACAAATTTTTAAACTATTGATTATTTCATTTGCTTCTTGTCTATCTTCAATTTTATCATAAAGAGAATCAATGTCTCTACAGTTCCAACTTTTAATTTCATTGAATTTTTGAACAACAGTTTTTCTTATGGTTTCACGAGCCATATACATTGTAATGAAACCTGGTGTAAAGAACGAACCATCTTTATAACCGTTTATTTTCTCGAATATTAAGCCAAGAACAGAAGCGTTGATTAATGATTTATTGTCTTCTTGAATATCTTCCGAGCCTTCACTACTAAAATCATATGAATTCAAAAATTCAAAAAGATATTCAAGTGTGCTTAATTCGCCTTTTCTTTTTTTACCTTTTTCATCTTTAAGAACTGTTGATGGATAAATCGGAATTGTTTTGTCATCTCTTAAATTACTTATAAAGAGTGTTGTGTGTTCAATTTCTGTTGGTTCAAACAGAGAACTATTTAGATAAGGTACTTTTTCAAATGCTTTTTTAACATCTTCATTTCTCTCAGATTGTTGACGTGCTAAAACTTGAAAGAAAAGACCATTTAAATCATCATAATTTTGGATTCTTTTTAAATTCAAAAACTCATAAGATTTGTCTCCTTTGTGATAGGTTACAAGTTGAGCTTCTAAAAGTTTTAAAAATAAAATTCGATTTAGCCAAGTTATACTCAATTCAAGAGCAACATTAAAAAGTCTTTCCTGTTGTGTTGTCCCAAAATGGCTGGGTTTCTTAAGTCTGCTTATTTTGTCTAAACTATCTAATTGAATAATAGCATTTTCAAGTAATGAACCTGTATTTCGTTCTCCTTCTTTATTTCTCTCAATTAATTTTTTACTTCCTTCTTTGGTTTCAGTTAATCCGATTATATGAAGTAATTCACCATAAAATCTTTTGTCAAGACTATTGCTGTCGTTTGCAAAGGGTAATTTTAGAAGGTGCTCAGGTGAAATAAGTTTAAATAATGCAATGAGTTTATTGTCATCTTTTCTATCGTCATTTCTTAAAGGTTTTTCATATTCTCGAATGTCGAAATATGTAAACTCAAAATCTTGGTTTAGTTTGGCAATAAAAGGTTTGGCAATTTCTTTATAGAAAAAATCTGTTTTAGTTCCTGATAAGCTACCATTTTCAAAATCGTTGAATTGTTTTACAAATGACTTGTTTTGAGCAAAATATTTTTCAAATAAATTCGAATCAAAAATGAACCATTCGTTAATGTTGGTCGCTATCAAATATTTGATTTCAAGATTTTTTAATGTGATTCGTTCTCGTAAATAGTATAGAACTAATTCTTGAAATGCCTTGACATTGATATTGTCCTTTGTAAGCATTTCATTTTTATTTGTTGGTTTTTTTGCTTCTATGATTACACCAACAGAACTTTTTGCTTTATTTCCATTATGAATTACAAGGTCATTTCTGCCTTTTGTATTAATGAAATGGTTTGGATCGTAGTAGGTTTTTTTGAGAAAGTCAGAAACAAGATTTTTATGAAATTCTTCCGATTCCGTGTCATTTGTTCGGTCAAGTAGTTGGATAAGATTATTCTTGAAACTATCAATTTCAGTTCTATTCGGTTTTATTTTCAAAAAGGCTTTGTTTAATGCCTTTCTTGGTTTCAATATTTTTATCTCCATTTATTCAATTTCCTTTATTAAATTTCTGCTTTCGCAAGTTACTAATTCTCTGACGAGCGTTGGCTAAAAAATAGCTCTTTTGGTTTTTTCGGGTTGGCTTTTGCGTGTCGGCAAAAACCAAATGTGCTATTTGTGCGGTGGCTCTTTCTTTTCGTTTCATTTTACTATTTCAGTTCTTTTTTCTTGTATGCACCACAACGGCCACGTGTATGGTGCGGTGCGACCCGACCAGCCATAACTTTCAAATTATGCAACA
>CAZHQB010000077.1:0-2968 GCA_964534895.1 uncultured Micavibrio sp. | reverse complement strand
ATAATTTGAAAGTTACAGCTGGTCGGGTCGCACCGCACCATACACGTAGCCGTTACCCAACATTCAGAAAATGGAAAACGGTTACAAAAATAGAAATGAGAAAAAAATTATTTGGATAAAATTGCTAGATATTTTACAATTATATCCTCCTTAAGATTAAAGTTAATTACACAAAACTAAAATTATTTATTAACTTTAAAATTTAAAATCATGAAAAAAATTATAAAATATATTTTAATACTTACTATTGGTTTCTTTAGTTTTTTAACATTTGGACAAAATAACTCATATTACTACTATTACAAAGGAAAAAGAATATACCTTGATTTAGATACAAGTTTTTTACACATTACTGTTAAACCAACATTTAATAAGGCTTCTATTTCCATTCCTGAAATAAAACCATATGTTTTAAAAAATGAAAATGTATCATCTGATATTGGTGAAATATACAAGTGGGCTAAAATAGAATTTAATACACAACTATCTACAACAAAATATTATCAAGTTATTAACCAACTGAAAAATAACCCTGATATTGAAGTTGTTTCGCCAAGTTTCAAATTAAATCAAGAAAAAATTGGAACATCAAGTTTCTTATATGTTAAACTTAAACAAAGCAATGATTTTAATATTTTACAACAAAAAGCACAGGAAAAAAATTTAGTAATAGTAGAGCAAAATCAGTTTATGCCATTATGGTACACTTTAAAAGCAACAAAGAATACTATTGAAGCAACCATTGAAGTGGCCAATTTATTATATGAAACTAATTTATTTGCTGAGTCAATCCCTGATTTACTAACGTATAACGATTTAAATTGTACAAACGATACTAATTTTAATGAATTATGGGGATTATCAAATAATACTAATTCTGCTTTTGACATTAATGCTTGTGAAGCTTGGACTATAACAGAGGGAAACGGCGTAAATATTGCAATTTTAGATACAGGAATTGAATTTTCACATAATGATTTATCTAATAATATTTCTCCTTTAAGTTATGATACTGAAACTAATTCTTCCCCAAGTGTTATAACCTATTCAAATTCTTGGGCTGATCACGGCACTCATTGCGCAGGTATTGTTGGTGCAATAAAAGATAATAATTTACAAGTTGTTGGCATTGCGCCGCAATCAACTTTAATATCAATTAGTAATACAATGAGTGGAACCCCAAACAGTAGAATAAAAAGAGCTGATGGTATAAATTGGGCATGGCAAAATGGTGCAGATATTATAAGTAATTCTTGGGGGTCAGGAGTACAATACCCTGTAATTGACGATGCAATTGATAATGCAATTAACTTGGGAAGGAATGGCAAAGGAACTATTATAGTTTTTTCAGCCGGTAATAATAGTAGTAGTGTATCATATCCCGCCAATTGTAACCCTGAAATATTAGCTGTTGGATCAATAACTATTGATGGTAATAAATCTTCATTTTCAAACTTTGGAAACAAACTTGATATTGTATCTCCGGGAAGTAATATTTTATCAACTGTTTTTAATAACAATATTGGTTACAAAAGTGGCACATCAATGGCTGCACCATATGTCGCCGGAATAGCAGGTTTAATTTTGTCTATTAATCCTTGTTTATCGGTGAAACAAGTGAATGATATAATCGAACAAACTGCACAAAAAATAAGAACTGATTTATATAATTATACAAATCATTCAGATAGACCCAATGGACCTTGGAATCAACAAATGGGCTATGGTTTGGCTGATGCGTATGCATCCGTTCAATTAGCCCAACAAATGAACTCTTCAACACTTGATTTATATATAAAAGATAGACCTGACGATATGGGTATCGAACCCAACCCAACCCCAGACAATATGTGGATTAGTGAGGATATATGGATTAGAAATAACGATGATGACGGTCTTGAACATCAAAATCCTGAATATAGAAGTAATGGGAACCCAAATTATATTTATGTAAGGGTTATAAATAAAAGTTGTGTTGCTTCAACAGGTAATGAAACTTTAACAATGAATTGGGCAAAAGCCAATACTGCACTAGCGTGGCCTCAAAATTGGGATGGAACTTTGTTAGATGTTGATGGCGATCCTCTTGGTGGACAATTACAGTCTGTTAACATACCAATAATTCAACCAGGCGGAGAAACTATCGTAAAAGTTCCTTGGGTTGTCCCTAATCCTGACGACTATTCAGATAATCCAGTTCCTTGGCATTTCTGTGTACTTGCACAAATAGATGACGGAAATCCTGTAACAATGACTTCCAATCCTAATGTTATGGTTAGAAACAGCAATAATTTAGCTTGGAAAAATTTAACTGTTGTAGATTTAGTTCAAGATAGAAATGCAATGGTTATGGTGGCAAATCCTTCAAATAGTACAAGAACATTTTATTTGGAATTATTCAAAGAAACAAATGAACCCGGAAAACCTATATTTAATGAAGCAGAGGTTACTTTAAAAATGGATGATGTGTTATATAACGCTTGGGTACGTGGCGGCAAACAAGAGCAGATGTTAGAATCAAAACAAGATGAAAAAGAAAAACTGGTCAAAGGCGATAATGTTATTTTAGATAATTTGATGATGAATGCAAATGAAATGGGATTATTAACTTTAGATTTTAACTTCTTGACAAAAGAATTAACAGACAAACAAACATTTACTTATCACGTAGTCCAAAAAGATGCTCAAACAGGCGAAATAATAGGTGGTGAAACTTTCTTGATTAAGAAAAAACAAAGACCTATATTTGTTGCTGATGCCGGCAATGATAAAGAAATTGATAAAGATGAAACGATTACCATAAGTGCAGAAGATATAAATGAAGCCGCTGTGTATAATTGGTACGATATGGAAGGAAATTTAATTTATCAAGGAAAAGATTTAACCGTTTCTACCGATATTACAAAAAAATATAAATTAGAGGTAATAACAGATAGCGATGGATATAAGGATTATGACGAAGTTGAAG
>CAZHQB010000076.1:0-3002 GCA_964534895.1 uncultured Micavibrio sp. | reverse complement strand
ACAACTTCAAAGCGTATTTACGGTTTAAATCGGACTTTAAGCATAGACTTATCGAAGGCGAAGCCTTGCTTTTTTGATTGTATGGTGCCGAAAATGTTGATGTGGTAGCATGTGAATTCGGAGCTAGTAAGCACAGTGTTATACATAACCCTTGATGGCCAACAATTACAAAAAAGCTGCATTCAATTGCTTTAAAGCATGGACAAAAAGATATGATGTCAAAATCATCATTAAAAACGAACAAGCCTTAATCAAAGATTTTGAGATATCTTTGGAAAAAGCGCTGAAATCCTTAGTGGAAGGTAAAAATTTTAGCCACAAGGGAGTTTTTCAAAAAGCAAAAAATTACGGATATATTTGGGGGTTCTTATCATCAAATTTAGGCATGAAATGGCACATGGATTATGTCGCTCCAAGATCTAAAATCTTTCAACAAATACAAAGCTTAAGAGCGATTATTGATTTGTTGAAATTTGATAAATTACTGGATATTAATCACGGGAAGATATTCACAGAGTTGATAGAGTCTAAAGTTCCTAATCTTGACTTCGAACCTGATAATCATCTGGAATTGCTAGATTCTTTGTTTGAAAATATGACAAATGATTTTGTAGAACATCTTGACTTTGAATGTGTGCCTACGGATGTTATTGAGGGGTATTTTGGGGATGATGTTTTGGATGGGGTGATAAGTAATTTGATATTATGAAAAAGAAAGTCTTTGCAATATTACCTCGAACTGGACTCGCTAATCGGTTGTTTGTCTGGGCAAAAGCATTTGTATTTGATGAATAAGGGATTGAATTTTTTTAAAAGATGGATACCTTCGGATTTTAGGAGTCGTCGGATATTTTATACGGGAGTCTCATCAATAGCCACTAAGGGGGTAAATTTTTTAATCCAGATTGTTTCTGTTCCTTTATTACTGAATTATTTGGGAGTTACTAGGTTTGGGGTCTATTCGGCTGTGATGGGAGTTTTAGGATATATAAGTTTCGCAGATTTGGGATTGGGATTAGGATTACAAAATAAGCTTCCTAAAGCTATCTCAGATAAAAATAGTAAAAAAATTAATGAGTTAGTTTCTAGTTCGTTTTTTACTTTGGTGCTTTCTGGGTTATTTATAGCAAGTGTCGTTTTTATAGTAAATTTTCTAGGAGTTAATTTAGGTGAAATTTTTGGCTTGAAAGATAACGCATTGGATAAAGAAGCAACTTTAGCATTAAATACTTTGTTGTATTTGTTTGCTTTTTCTATTCCTTTTTCTATTTCGGAAAAAATATACAATTCGTACCAAGAAGGATATTTTGTAAATTTTTGGATGACTCTAGGTAAATTATTGGGTTTAGGTGTTTTGTTTTTTGTGATAAAATTGGGGTTAAATATTCCAGGTATATTAGGTGCTTTATATGGGAGTGAAAAGTTTTTTTTAATGGCAAGCTTTTTAGGAATTTTAATCAGTAAGAAAAAGAATGTTTCTTTTCCTTCATTGCGAATTGTAAATTTGGATGTATTTAAGTCCCTATTCAAGGATGGTATATCTTTTTTTATTATCCAGTTATCATATACCTTTTTAATTGCATTAGATAGTTTTTTAATAATTCGATATGTCGGAGCGGAAGCTGCTACAACATATGCTATTGGTACAAGATTAGCTTTTTTGTTTGTTTTACCATTTCAGCTTTTTATTGGGCCTTTGTTGCCTGCCATTAATGATGCTTTAGCAAAGAATGATTTTGATTGGTTAAGACAATCTCTGACCAAAATGATTAAATATGTTTTTTTAGGGGTAGTACTTTTGTCTCTGCTATTTGTTGTTTCTTCTAATTTTATACTAAAATTATGGGTAGGTACTATCCAGCTTTCTAGCGATGAACTGGTGATTTTTACTTTATTTTTGGGCTACAATATAATAAATGTTTTTGTTTCAACTATAATGTTGAGTAGTAGGTACTTTAATTTCATATTGAAATTTTATCCAATAGTATCAATAGGCACTTTTTTATTAAAATTGGCTTTAATTAATATTTATACTCCATCTGTACCCCTGATTATGGGGACAACTATAATTGTTTCTACATTATTCTATTTGGTGCCATCTTTTGTGAAATTGAAAAAAGATGGGTTGTTAACTGTTTAATTATGTTTTTTTATTTTAAAAAATATTGGTTATTTAGAAGAAAATAGGATTGTTTTTGTACTTTTTGTATACAGATTTCAAATTCATAGGTAAGCGTGTGTATATTGATTTTCCTGTAAAATTTAATGGGTGCTAACATATAGGAATAGGAGATGATTCGGTAATTAATTCATTTGTTCATATGTGGTGTAGTGGAGGCGTTAAGATAGGTAAACGAGTTATGATTGCATCTCATACGGCACTTGTTTCTACGTCTCATCCTACAAATTTTTTGAAAACTAGATTTGCACCGGTGTTTCATAAAGAAATTATTATTGAGGATGATGTGTGGATTGGTGCATTGGTTGTTGTTAAGCCAGGTGTTCGGATAGGGGCAGGCAGTATTGTTGGAGCAGGTTCTATTGTCACAAAAAATATACCTAAAAATGTGATTGCCTATGGTAATCCTGCTAAGGTGATTAGAACTAGGATGTAAGCTGATTTATTTTTTTGTTTAGTCAATGGTTCGGTAAAAAAATAACTACCACAGGTAGAATTTCTTAAACGACCAATCATTTGCCTTATGATCAGTATCAATGGATTGCAAAGAGAAAATAGATATACTTGTTTAGCGAAAACACACAGAGTTTTGTCTATTTGTTTCTTTTTTCATTGTATAAAATAACTATAAGTCTTAAATGGAAATAAATTGATGGTATGAAATTAATGATTTTTAGATACTTACATAGAATATTTGAGAGAATTATTTATTTCTTCGATTTTATTTACAATTATCTATTATTCCATGTGTTTAACTGCTCCTGGCTAACCTTTCCTAGAATAGGTGGGAAAGTTGTTATTAGAGGAGCTGGCAGTATTGTTT
>CAZHQB010000075.1:0-3156 GCA_964534895.1 uncultured Micavibrio sp. | reverse complement strand
AGTCAGTACAGTCCAAAAAATCCAATATAAAGAGGATATACTGTTATTTATTAAAGGAGGCAGATTATGAGATATAAAATAAGTTTTAGTTTGATTTTGATTATGGTATTTGTAGGGTGTGAGAGTGGTTCACCAAAGAAGACGCAAAGACCCAAACTGAATACAAATGGTACTTCAACGCAAATATCAAATACCTATCAAGGTGCACAAAGTTATATGCCACAGATAAAAGATCAATTACAAACTGATTTTTTAAATGCGATAAAATCGCAAGATGGAAGGTACCTTTTTGTTTTGAAACAAAATAACTCCCATCAAGAGGAGCTGCAATTTTGGGATAATAGGACTAAAAAATACCTCTATACCCTCGCTAGAATTAATGCAGGAAAGCATATAGAAGCAATTAGAGCAATGTCTAAAAATCGTGTGATGTTTTTGGAAGTAGAGGATGGACGAGATACTCGTAGTGGACGAGTAGTGATTATAGATTATAAACAAAAAAAAGTACTCGGCAGTTATACTTTACCAAACTTATCACAAAATTATTATACCAATATAAATGTTGATAATAAAAACCAAAACATTGTTAATATAGGTGATGTTTCTATTGATTTCACCAATGAATCTAGCCCAAACTCTTATGCAAAACCTACACAACTCAATGTTGTTAATAGTAATGGAAAGAGTATGGATAATAATGTTAGAAATTATTTTGGTGACGATTTAGTTATGGCTGTTCCTACACTGCAAAAACAAGGATTATTTGTGGTAAAAAGAAAACCACACTTTAGTCAAGATCTTGATTTATATGGTATGATTGGTGGTATAGAGTATGAGTATACATTATGGCAACTATATGATCATGAAAGATTTGAGAAGATTGTTCCGATGAGTGATGGTAAGATTATTTTTATAATAAGGTCTGATATCGCTCCTGCAGGATATGCCAAAATCATTACATATGATTATGTGAATAAATATAAAATGAATGAAATAATAAAACATGATCTTTATGATATTCAAGGTTACACTATAACTGATTGGGAAAATGATAATAATCAATATCAAGTTAATACTTCTTCATCTGGGGTCGATTCTGATTATTCTACAGGATCAGACTGGGCAAATAGTAATAGTTATACAAACTATGAGCCTGTTTATACTACACCATCTAATGATGTAGATTCAGACTATTCTACAGGATCACAGTGGGCAAATAGCGATACAACATCAGATTTAGATACACAATTAGAAGCATTACTTGCACAAATTGATGCTACAGGTGGAGATAATGAGACATCATCTAGTGGTAGTGGTTTGGATTCTGATTATTCAACTGGATCAGTCTCGGCAAACACAGATTGGGCAGTACTTAAGAAAGGGAAATGGTATGGTACAGGACATCAAACATGGAAAGTTGTAGAAGATTATCGAATCGAATTAACAATCGATGACAATGAATACTATTTTACTTATACAGGTAAAGACTATCGGTGTTATGGAAGCCTGGTACTTGAGGAAACGACAGCAGACTCATTTAAATTTCGTGAATATGTAAATGATGGTCATTGTATTGAAAATTATTTTGTCTTAAAAAAAATTACTGATGAGCATTATAGTTATGAGTCATATTTGTTAGACGGTACACATACAGTTAGTGGCAATGTTTACTATAACTCAGATCATACAAACTCTAGATATTGAGATATGATATGAAATATGTATTTATTGTACTAATATTTTTATTGTTCTATGGGTGTGGAAGCGAGGAAAAGACTTCTATACTATTAGAGTCAGATGGATTAATTTCACATTCTAGAATATCACTACCCAAAAATGGCATCAACGAACAAGTTGTCAAAGCATTTTTTGGCGATGAAGAGTCCAATAGAGTAGTAGTTGTAGATGTTGATCACATGAAGCTTTTGGTATCAGATCTTTATACAAATCATCTTCAGACACATACAGCGGACAAAGTGGCTAACAAGCCAAAAGTTTATGTTGTTAATCGTGGAAGCAATGCGATTGATGTAGTTAATATAAATAATTATCATCTATATAAAACAATCCCATTACCACATCACCCTCGTAGTGCTGAGGCTATGAATAAAGAATATGGATTATGTGCAGTTTCTGGAATGGATAAACCAATGGTGTCAATCATTGATACAACAACAGATCGTGTGTTGTTTACAGTTGGTGATGATATAGTTACATATCCGGTAAATGGGCATGGAGGGAAGCATGCTTGTGGTCATCCCTTTTGGTTAGACAAAGATCATTTTGTATTATTAGATAGAGGGAGAAGACGTATAACTACTTATCGTATTTACCGTGATACGAATAGCTCTTCTTGGAAAGTTAAAAAACTAAATTCGATACGAACATCTACTTCCGTACATCAGATTATTCCTCCTAAAGGAAATTATCAAGGGGATAAAAATATTTTTTATGCTACAGCTGAAGGTTCAGATCAAGTTTATCCTTCTGTTGTAAAACTTGTTTTAACAAAAAATGGACTTCATATAAATGATGAGTTTTTTTTAGAACCAGATGGAGTTTCTCCTTCAGATGTTTCTATCCATCATGGTGATTTTCACCCTTTTTCACCTTTTATTTATGTTGGAATGTCAAATGGTACTCTTTTTGTTGTAAATTATTCACAGGAAAAAATGCAACTTGAAACAAAAATTTTAGCAGGAAAAGGTGCTGGTCACACAGTGATGGCAAAGAAAAAAAAGTTAGGAATTATAATCAATCATAAAGATAGATTTGTGACAATAGTAGATTTGAAAAATAATCATAAAATAAAAGACATTTTAGTCAGTGAATTAGGAAAAGATTTAGTTGGAAGTGTATCAATTCAGGCTCATCCAAAATATTATATTTCAACAGATGGAAGATTTTTATATGCATTTTTGACATATGAGGGGATAATGTATAAACTTGATTTGGATACTTTAGAAGTTGCTTCCAAGCTTTATATAGGAGGTCATCTTGAGCAGGGATCGTTTGTAGTTCCTTCTTCAGCTTTTGTAAAAGTAACGATAAACAATATAGTTCACTACTAGTAAAATATTTTCATTTAAATTCCATAAAATTAAACAAAATAGAGTCAATATAAAAGTTTTAAGAACAGTTATTTATCATATATTA
>CAZHQB010000074.1:0-3254 GCA_964534895.1 uncultured Micavibrio sp. | reverse complement strand
AAGTAGAATTACGAATTCAATACAACAAACTATTGAACAAAATAATTTTTCAAAACAAGATATTTTGGGTATTGGTGTGGGTTCAACAGGTCCATTGGATTCTAAAAAGGGAATAATATTGGATTGCCCTCAATTGCCAACTTTAAACTATTTTAATATTAAAAAATATTTAGAGGATATTTTTAATATCCCGGTAGAAATGAACAATGATGCCAATGCACTGATATATGGTGAATATATGTTTGGTATAGCAAAAAATATAAGTAATCTCGTAGGATTTACGTTAGGAACCGGAATAGGTGCGGCAATAATTATCAATGGAAAAATATGGAATGGTACAACGGGAACAGCGGCAGAAATTTGGACTTCGCCATACAAAGACGGCATCATTGAAGATTATATTTCGGGTGAAGGTTTAAAAAGAATTTATAATCAAATTTCGGGCAAAAAGGCTACGGGCAAAGAAATTCATATTTTGGCTGAAAAAGGCGATAATGATGCAATTAAAACTTGGGAAGAATTTGGTAAACATCTTTCGTTTACTTTGGCATGGACTATCAATCTAATTGACCCTGAAATGATTGTACTTGGAGGTTCGATATCACAAGCTCATCAATTTTTTATGCCTGTACTTAATAAATATTTAAAAAAACAAGTTTGTAGCGTGCCTGCTGAGAAAATACAAGTTAAAATTGCTAAATTGGGACAAAATGCCGGATTTATAGGTGCAGCTTGCTTGGTATTGAGACAAGAAAAAGAACAATTAAAAGAATATTATCAATAATTAAAAAAAATGATACAAAAATTAATATATATACTATTGTTATTTACTGGTCTTGCGTCCTGCAAAACAGAGCATAAAAGCACTGAACCCGTACAAAAACAAGTACTTAAAAATTGGACAATGAAATCATCGTTGCTGGTAAAAACTTCCGGCAATGAAGTAGCAAATATTAAATTTGTAGATACTTCTTGGCACAAAGTTCAAGTACCCACAACCGTATTAAGAGCCTTGGTAAAAGAAGGCATATATCCCGACCCACATTTTGATTTGAATAATTTTAAAATTCCAGATGCATCAGATAAATTAAATCAAAAATTAAAACTTGGAAAATATTCTCACATCAAAGGTGTTAGTAATCCATTTAAAAATCCTTATTGGTTTAGAACGACATTTATTATACCGGAAACAAATAAAAATAAGCATATTTGGTTAAATTTCAATGGAATTAATTACCGAGCAGACGTTTGGTTAAACGGTTATCAAATTGCCAATTCAGACAATATGGTTGGGATGTTCAAAAGATATAAATATGATATCAGTCCTTATGTAAATAAAGAGGGAAATAATGTATTAGCCGTCAAAATTCATCAAGTAGATCACATAGGAACAGCAAATCCGGGTTCACAATTAACCGTATTTGGTCCACAACGTGGTTGGGGGGTAGATATTTTTAAAGATGCCACATTAAAATTTTCTGCCGGTTGGGATTGTGCACCAGTTGTACGTGATAGAAATATGGGTATTTATCAAGATGTATTTCTAACTTATACCGACAACATTGACATTATTGACCCTTACGTTGTAACAGAACTTCCACTTCCCGATACAACTTCGGCAAAAGTAAGTCTTACAGTTACACTGTTAAACAAAGGAAAAGAAAACAAAAAAGGCATTTTGAAAGGAACTATAAAGTTGATGAAAGAAGTGGATTTTTACAATTATAAAAAGAAAATGTCCGGTAATATGAAACCTGTTTCTTTTGAAAAAGAAGTTGAAATACCTGCTGGTAAAAAAATCACAATTCAACTCGATGCTGATGAATTTCCACAATTAAACATTAAAAATCCATATCTGTGGTGGCCAAACGGTTATGGAAAACAATATTTACATCAACTCAATTTAGAATTTGATGTTGATAATCAAATTTCAGATAAAGAGGAAGTTACTTTTGGTATTAGACAAATAGATACAAAAATAAAAGAAATAGACGGAGAATACGGACGAACATTTTTCGTAAACGGAGAACGAATTTTTGCACGTGGCGGTTGGTTGCAACCCGATATGCTTTTGGATATGAACAAAAAAAGGATTTATAACGAAGCACAACTTTTGGACAACGCCAATGTCAATATGATAGCAACAGAAGACATGCCTTCACCACCGGATTATGTTTATGATGCTTATGATAAATATGGATTATTGATGTGGGAAACATTTTTTCAATGTTGGACAAGCTATCCCGGAACACCATCATTTGCCAACCCCGAAAATGCCGATTTAGCCATCTCCGATTCGGAAGATATGATAAAACGCTATCGTAATCACCCCAGTTTAGTATTATATTCATTGCAATGTGAAACAATGGTAAGACAAGAAATTTATGACCCCGTTCGTAAAAATGTTTTTGAACTAGACCCAACACGACCATTTGTCCCCACTTCCAGTTATGATTGGGATATCGATAAACTGACGCCTTATATGAAAAAAGATATGCCACTTGGAGTAACTGATGACGGTACACCGGATTATACTTGGTATCCACACGAATATTACTACAAAATGGTAAAAAAAGTTAAACAACAAATGTTTAGAGATGAATTGGGAGTTCCTTCCGTACCAGTATATTCAAGTATGAAAAAATTTATCTTTGACATAGAAAAAACATCAAAAGACAGTATATTTCCATTGACTTCAAAATGGGCACACCACGGAGCATGGGACGATGGTGGTTATGTGTATAAAGCTTATGATAAGGCAATTAGAGATAGATTTGGAAAACCTAAAACAGCGCAAGAATATATAAAATGGGCACAATACACCAATGCCGGAAGTTACAGAGCAATGTACGAAGCGTACAACCATAAAATGTGGAACATAACACAAGGAATGATGATTTGGAAACTCAATTCTACTTGGCCTACGGTTGTTTGGCAATTATACGATTGGTATCTCAATCCAACTTCGGCTTACTATTTTACTAAAAGAGCTTTGGAACCAGTACATATTCAACTCAATGAAGACGACTTTACGGCAACAATAATAAATACTAGAAAAAAAGATTTGAAAAATTTAACCGTCGAAGTGATTGTTTACGATTTTGACTTAAATAAAAAATGGCATAAAACATTAAATTTTGATGTAGAAGCAGACAGATACAAAGAACTATTTAAAGTACCAAAACAAAAAAATATAACTGATGTATATTTTGTAAAAATGATATTAAGAAACGAAAAAAGAGAGGTTTTATCGG
>CAZHQB010000073.1:0-3259 GCA_964534895.1 uncultured Micavibrio sp. | reverse complement strand
ATGAATTGCCAGATGATGGCACCCATGGTAGTTTTATTGTAAAAACTACCGAAGAGGATGAGGAACTCCTCTACGATGAATTGGGATGTGAATTTTGTGATGATATCACAAATTCTGACAATACACCATTTGCAACTAATAAAAATCAGCACACTAAAAAGGCAGATTTCAATTTTGCAAATGATGTTGCTGTATGCCCTACATCCACAAAAAAGAGTGATGGAAGAAATATAACAACATCTCCACATATTTGTGGAATGTGTAAATTAAATTACAACGAGCAACGAAGACTCCTAGGACTCGGTCGCTCGGACTATCCTCGCTCACGTATGCAACGAAAGCGGGGAGAAATCAATCCGTGCCGAATCAGAAAAGAACGGCACGAAAAACTCCGTGCATTGTTCGCCTATGAGCGGTACATGGAGAAACTGGACCGAGAACGAGAGTTCTTGGGAAAGTTGCCATTTGAAGAGTTTTAAGAAGCAACCCCTGCACATATTTGTAATAAATTTGTGCAGGGGATTTTTATTTAATGTATTTTTTTACTTCAAAAACAAAATTACATCTTAATATATAATATTTTTAAGTAATTACATTAATTAAAATACAATAAATAATTATAGTTATTCTGTTATAATAAATCATAAACTTTCCAAATATCTCCAGCACCTAATGTTAAAAATACGTCATTTTTTGTTAAATTATCTTTCATCCAAACAGCTAATTCTTGAATTGTGTGAATATTTTGTTTTTTATCACAAACAACTTTATCTACTAGATCTTGTGCTGTAATACTTCCCGACGTTTCTCTTGTACTTGTAAAAATATCTAACACTACAACTTCATCAGCGATGCTCAAACTTTGTGCAAATTCATCTAGTAACGCTTCCGTACGCGAAAATGTATGTGGATGAAATGCCACAATTATATTTTTATTTTTAAAAACTTCCTTTGCGGTTTCAAGTGTTGCGCGAACTTCTTCTGGATGATGTGCATAATCATCAATAAGGATTGCATCATTTAATTTTCCTTGCCTTTCAAAACGTCGCGCCGTTCCTCTGCACTTATTTATTCCTTCAGTTCCTCTTTCAATTAAGATTTTGATATCTTCCGATTTCACTTTATTTTGCTCCAAATTACAAATTAGAAAATTCATAAGCCATGCACCAACAACATTTTTTGCATTATGTAGTCCAAATAATTTTGTATTAATTTCATACTTAACATTGCGAAATACAACTGTTATTTTTTGACCTGCTTCATTTGTTTCTCGTTTAATAATTTTACAATTATTTAATTCTTTTTTACCATAAAAAAATACTTGTGATTCAGCGCAAAGTGCAATTTCTCGCACTTCATCATCATCTCCACAAGCAACTAAAAACCCATTATTTGGAATTTTACGTACAAAATCACAAAATACTTTTTTATATTGCTTAAAGTCAACAAAAAAATCGGGATGATCAAAATCAATACTTGTAAGTATTATAAATTGTGGATTATACAGGGCTAACTTATTTAAATATTCATCTGCTTCTATTAAAAAATATTCGCCATTTCCAACATAAGCGCCACTCCTCCACCCAGATACTTTAGAGCCCACAATAACAACTGGGTCTAATTTGGATTCAATTAAGGCATAGGCTGTAAGAGCTGTTGTGGTTGTTTTGCCATGCGTTCCACATACAGCTATAGTTTTTAATTCTTTTGTTAAACGTGCAATTGCTTCCGCATAAGATATAATCTCTATTGATAATTCACGAGCTTTCATTAACTCAATATTATCTTTTTTTATTGCAGATACATGTACTATTAAATCAATATTATTTGTTATATGATTTGTATCATATTTATTATAGACTTTAATTCCTTGTTTATATAATTCATTAGTATAAAAACCATCTCCATTATCGGAACCCATCACTTCAAAACCACGTTTTTTATAAACCATAGCTAAAGCACTAGTTCCTGCACCGCCAATCCCTATGATATAAACTTTTTTCATATTCATAAATTACTAATCACTTATTTAACTATCCTTCATCAATCATTTTCATAATACCAGTTGCTATTTTTTGCGTAGCATCTGGATGATAAAAAGTATAAATTTTTTCTTGTAACTGCCTACGCAATTCTTTATTAAATAACAATTCTTCAATTTTTTCCATAAGAAGTTTACCACCTAAATTATGCTCCTCTAAAACAAGTGCTCCACCCATTTTTGCTAACTCAAACGCATTCATATATTGATGGTTACTTGCACTATTTGTAATCGGGATAAAAATTGCTACCTTTTTATTTGCTGCAATTTCTGTAATAGAATTTGCACCAGAACGCGAAATAACAATATCTGCAACAGCATAAGCATCTGCTATCTCCATTCTATTTAAAAATGGTGCTGCAAAATACAAATGACGACCTGATTTAAAGCCTGCCTCCGCTGCTAATTTTAATGCTCTTTCATAATGTTCTTTTCCTGTAATATGCAAAACTTGTGCAATTTTTGCTAGTTGTGGTAACACCAATGTTACAACATCATTAATCGCTTTTGCTCCCTGACTCCCTCCCATAACTAAAACTGTTGGTCTCGCTTCAGTAAAACCCCATCTTTCATATCCACGCGCTCTATTTCCCATAGTCATTTCAGTCCTAATTGGATTTCCGGTAACAACAGTCTTGCTAGCAAGAAAATATTTTTTGCTAGCACTATATGATACGGCAACGTACCGTGAAAATTTACCACAAACACGATTTGCCCAACCAGGCACAGCATCAGAATCATGCGTCAATACTGGAATATGATAGAGCCATGCAGCTATAACAACTGGCACTGATGCATAACCGCCCTTAGAAAACACAGCATCTGGCATAAAGATTAATAAATACACTAATGATTGTGCCAAACCAATCGGAACACGAAAAAAATCTAAAAAATATTGCATTGAAAAATATCGCCTCATCTTTCCTGTTAAAATATTTTTTGTAGAAATACCAATCTCATCCATTGCTTCTTGTGCAATCTGCCCCATTTGTGATGCTGTCCCAATATACAAAAATTCTGTATCAGGATGTTGTGCTTGCAATTCTTCAGCTATTGCAACAAGTGGAAAAACATGTCCGCCACTTCCGCCACCAGTTAATACAATACGTTTTTTACTCATAGGCTCAAAATTAATTATTTATTTTATAAAAATTTATGAAATATAATAAATGTTTTTACATTCTTATTATACACCATATTAACATATTTTTCTTATGA
>CAZHQB010000072.1:0-3290 GCA_964534895.1 uncultured Micavibrio sp. | reverse complement strand
CTGTATGCTTAACGCAAAAATTGTTTAATTTTGTTCATATTGTTTAGAATCTAAAAAAGCCCCTCAATGGGCTCTATTTTCTTAACTCAAAAATAAAGGTTTTTTTTATTTTTGTCAAATCGAAAATTTTCTCAACATCTAACATAACACGATCACTAAAGACATGACGCCTTATTGATAAAATACTAATTATTCATTTTTTTAAGTGGCATCTCAATAATAAATTTAGAACCTTTGCCAATACCATCTGATTCAGCATAAATGCGTCCTCCTTGTGATTCAATCAAATTTTTACCTACAAAAAGACCTAATCCCGTACCTTCAGTATAAACTTTCGAAGAATCTGTCCCACGTGAAAATTTGGCAAAAAGTGTTTTCATTGATTCTGGAGAAATTCCAACTCCTGAATCTTCTACAATAATACGAATCATTCGTTTATCATATTTTACAGATATATGTACAAAACCTTTCTTCGTATATTTAATAGCATTATCAATTAGATTCGATATCACTTCACGCAATTTTGACTTGTCTGCTTGTAATATTGGCAACTGTCCATCTGGTAAATCTAAAACAAAATCCAATCCTTTATCCTGTGCTCGCAAAGTAAACATATCATACAACTCCTCAAGAATTTTCTTCAAATACACATTATCAATATGATATTCTAATCGACCAGCTTCAATATGAGTAATATTTAACAAATCTTCTACCAATTGAATTAATCTCTCATTTGCCAAAAATATTTTATTAAGAGCTTCAATAGTCTTTGGTGAATTTTGTCCATAAGCTCCCTCTAAAATAAGAGATATATATCCCTTAATGGCAGTAAGTGGAGTACGCAATTGATGGGAGGCAATTGAAATAAACTCTGACTTCGCATTGTCCAGTCGTTTTAATTCTCTATTTGCGTATTCCAAATCCTTAGATAATTTAATCAGTTTCTTTTTTTGCTTCATTTCAATTGAATAATTTCTAATCAGTACAAAACTAACAAATAACACTATAACCACAAACAAACTAGTAACTATTAATCTAACATAGGAATCCGACATAAATACCAATACAATTCCTGCAATATTCATAATCAAAAGAAGTGCTTGCATCATAGCCATTTGTACATTCATTAAATTATATTTAAGCATTGCATACGCTATTAATAAAGGGAAAAAACTAACCAATAAACTACCGACAGGTAAAATATCTATATTCAACATCAACAAATAATTGAAAGACCCTCCAACAAATCCAAAAATAGATCCCCACAAAATAAATAGTATTTGTCTTCTTTTGGAAAAATTCTTCTCAGATTTATGTTCAAGGTACAAAATAACATAACTATACAAAACTATGCTTGTCCATTGCACAAGAAATATTTTATGAAGCCACCCAGATTGAGGAAAAAAATTAAAAATATTAATTTGAATTACTCCTGTCACAAAACTATTATTGTAACTAAATAAAATAAAACCAATTGTGGTTATATATAATGGTAATATTTTTTTTATTTTATATAAATTTAAATACCTTAATAACCATTCTAAATACAGAACTGGAATAAAAACAGCAAAAAAGTTTAATGTTCTAGCAAAAAACAAAGCTTGATTTTCTGTTTGAGCTGTTAACCACACAGCATAAGAAAATGCCCACAAAGCTACCGATAAATAGAATAAAAAGAAAAAGAAATTTAATTCATTTCTTCTTTTAATAAATACAAAAAGTCCTAAAAAGAATGCCAACAATCCAGCAACAATATGTACTATAAAATATAAAAATATCACTTCATTCATTTTTATTTTTATTTACTTTTTCTCAATTAAAAAAACTCCCAATATATTATAACATATATACTGGGAGTTTGTCATTATTTTTTTTGAGCCACAACCATATGATTGAAACCCATAATCCTTTCTTCGTCATCAGTATCTGCAAATTCCTCTTTGATTTCAAAAAGGTCCTCACAAATATATCGAATATCAACTAATGTTTTAAAACCCATATTCCAATTCAACAATCTCATTGTATAGTCAGTAAATGACTCTTGCAACAACATTTCATATGTTGTTGCATTATACAACAAAAATGCTCTTTCCTTTATGAAATTTGGCACAATTATCTCGTGCAACATTTTTCTAGATAATCTGGTAGACATTGGACAAAAAACTCCACTTACAATACACAATTCTGATTTTGATCCTGAATATGATTTAAACGTATCATTAAATAATGAGAAATTATTCTCAAGTCCATATTCAATGATTTTTTCCCATCCCTGTTGCAACGCCCTTTCATTAGGATCAATATTATTTACATGTACTCTAGTACGTAAATCCTCATTATCCCTAAGAGCATAAATCATATCATACCCTTGACCGGACGCTACATTATTTACCAACACAGCACCGATTGGAAAATACTTCCGTATTATTACAGGTATTTTTTCAACCATAACTTGTAATCTTCTATATATTTGATTGCCAGATCCACTAACCAAGTAGTACTCATCTAAATGTCCATTAGAAAGTTTGTTATATAAATAATAAAATATTTCTGCTCCACCTCTGTCCTTATTTATAGCTCTAGCTATGGCAGATGTTTTCAAAAAATAATTTATTACAACATTCTTTTTTGTTTCATCCATTGGTCCATCCTGCAAAAAACCTTCTTCTAAATATTCTCTGATTTCTTGCGGAATTTTATTCAAAAACTTTCTAACGTTTGTCTTCTTCAGATTTTTTCGCCTCATTGCTTTTGAAATATTACTAAATTCCATTGACTTCTCCTATTATAAATAAGATTTTTTATTAAATAACACCAACTCAATATAATACTATTAATTTTATAATTTGTCAATAGTCCGCATCAAATCATCTAAAATAACACTAAAATGTGTTAAAACATTTAGTTAATATTTAACTAAACAGATTTATGACCATATATACAAAAACATTAATGGAAAGATATTTAAAGCTATTAAAAAAGGAAGGATTTAATGATACTAATTAAGTATTACAAAAATATAGAACAAAATGGAAGATTAGCATTGCCTACATTTTATGTAATTAAAAAATATCTGCAAAACCATAAAAATAGTTTATATAAAAATATTTTTTAAGTATAAATTTCATAATGCAAAAAAGCTGCCAATAAGCTTAGTGATTTTTAATATGCACGGGATGAGGGAATCGAACCCCCGACTCAGGTTTTGGAGACCCACGTTATACCACTTAACCAATCCCGCATTTATATTTATAATTATTCTACATCTATTTTTAATTTCCCTCAAGTCT
>CAZHQB010000071.1:0-3297 GCA_964534895.1 uncultured Micavibrio sp. | reverse complement strand
AGTGAAAGGTGATTGGTAAAACTTAATTTTAACTAAAAATTTTTAATTATGAAAAGAAATTTTTTCTTTATTATAACTTTATTAATTAGTATAACAGCTAATAGCCAAGCAAATTATTATTATTATGATGGTAATAAAATAGACTTAGATATGAATATAAATTATGTTAATGTTTTGTCGGATACTGATTTCGATTATAATTCAATACCAGATATTCAAGTCGATACGCTTGTGACAAACAAAACATATATGTGGTATAAGATACACTTTATAAATATAAATGATAAAGTTGAGTTTTATTCAAAAAGAAATCAACTACTAAATAATAATCATATTAAACACATAGCATATTATTATGGAAATCTTAATGATGAACCAGTAGGAACATCAAACATTTTTTATGTTAAATTAAAAAATATACAAGATATAAATGAATTGGAAAATCTTTGCGGTCAAAATAATGTAGAACTTGTAAAGCAAGTACCTTATATGCCTTTCTGGTTTAAACTAAAGTCAAAAACATTTATTACCTCTATTGAACTAGCCAATCTATTTTATCAATATGATATAATTGATGAAATTGATGTGGGATTCGATATCAAATACACAATACCCATATTGTCAAGTTCCTCAAATACCCAAACTACACCTAATACATCAAATAGTAGTAATTGTGTAAATGATACTGACTTTAATTTACAGTGGGGTTTAGAAAATCTAATAAACCCTGATATAGATATAAACGCTTGTGATGCTTGGAATATATCAAAAGGTAACAATGTAAAAGTAGCTATTGTTGACACAGGTATTGATACTACAAATTCTGATTTAGTTAATACTGAAATCAACTTTTATAACTCTTTCTTTGATCAAGTTTTGACTCAACCATATACTACATATGGTCATCACGGAACTATGATGGCAGGTACAATTGGAGCAATACAAAATAATAGTCATAAAATATCAGGTGTGGCCCCCGAATGTTTAATGATGGATGTAATGCTTTCTGATCAACCAGGTCAAAATGCTTTTCCTAATAGAGGTGAAGCCCTTGCTGCTTGCATCTCTTATGCTTGGCAAAATGAAGCAGATGTAATCAATTGTTCTTGGGGTGACAGGGCTGGACATTTGCAAGATATACATTCCCCTTTACTAATACAAGCATTAAATAATGCAGCTACGCAAGGAAGGAATGGAAGAGGTTGTGTTGTAGTTTTTGCATCGGGGAATCAATATCAAAATATAAATTACCCTCCTATTAATTTCAATAAGGCATTATGTGTTGGTGGTATAGACATTAATGGAGAAAGAGCCATTTGGGGGGGGGGGCTTTTTGAATCATCATTTGGGAATAGATTAGATTTAGTAGCACCTTGCAAAGACATACCATACCTATTTTCAAGCTATTTTCCTCCACCAATGATTCCAACACCTCCTACTTGGAGTGGAACTTCTTTTTCAAGTGCATATACTTCGGGGGTTGCTGCATTAATATTATCAGTAAATCCTTGTCTTACTGAACAACAAGTGCGAGACATTATAGAAAAAACCGCAAAAAAAATAAGAACGGATATATATAATTATGATAATATACAAAACAGACCAAATGGAACTTGGAATAATGAAATGGGATATGGTTTACTTGACGCATATGCCGCAGTTCAGATGGCACAACAAATGTACAATGCATCAATAGATTTATATATCAAAGATAGACCAGATGATTTAGGAATAGAACCAAACCCCACCCCTGACAATATGTGGACAAGTGAAGATATTTGGGTAAGAAACCAAGATGATGGGCAATTAACACACCAAAATCCCGAATATGACCCAAATAATCCTGTATATGTTTATGTAAGAGTTAAAAATAAAGGGTGTACTGCTTCAACTGGACAAGATAAATTGCATTTATATTGGGCAAATGCTAATACAGGACTTTCTTGGCCTGTTCCCTGGACGGGACAACAATATAATGGAAATCAAGTAACTGGCGGTGAATTTGGTTCAGTTCCCATCCCTCCTCTTAATTCTGGCGATGAAGCTATTTTACATATTCCTTGGGATATGAGCAATATAGATTTATCAAATTTTCAACAAACTTCTAATGGACATTGGCATTTTTGTTTACTCGCCCGTATTGTTTCATCTTCTGACCCTATGACATATCCTGAAACGAACGATATAAATGCTAATGTTAGAAATAATAACAACATTGCATGGAAAAATGTTTCAATGGTGGATATATTACCTAATAATGACAGTTCAGTCCCAAACAATATTGTTTCAGTAGCCATTAGCAATCCCTATGATACATCACATAATTTTTATTTGGAACTGGTAAAAGATGATAAAGAAACAGGCAAACCAATCTACGTTGAATCCGAAGTAAAAGTTAAAATGGACGATATTTTGTATAATGCTTGGCAACGTGGTGGTAAAATTGCAGAAGAAATGGAAAATACCAGTGACGAAAAGAAAATTATTGTTAAAAATAATAATGCTTTAATAAAAAATATTAACTTTGGCGCCAATGAAGCAGGTTTATTAACCTTGGATTTTAATTTCTTAACAGAAGAAATGACCGGTAAAGACACTTATACATATCATCTTATTCAAAAAGATGCTGTAACAAATAAAGTTATAGGTGGCGAAACTTTTATTATTCACAAACAAACCAGACCTGTTTTTGTTGCCCAAGCCGAAGATAAAGAAATTGATAAAAACGAAACAATTACTATTAGTGCAGAGGATATTAATGAGGCGGCTACATATAATTGGTATGATGAACAGGGTAACCTTGTTTATCAAGGTGGTGATTTAACCGTATCACCTGAAATTGCAAAAAAATATAAGCTAGAAGTTATAGCAACTGCTGATGGCTTTAAAGATTACAAAGAGGTTGATGTTAAATTAAAGCCCAGTAGGATTATAAATGTATCACCAAACCCAACGTCGGACACTATAAATGTTGAATACAAAGTTAACAATAATGAAACATCTTATATTATGATTATAGGAACTTATGGCGGAAGCAACGATGTAAACAACTATTTAATTGATGTAGATAGTGACCAAATCAGTATTGATATATCAAATTATCAAACAGGTTATTATACAGTGGCTTTGGTTAATAACGGACAGATAGTTGATGCAAAAAGCATACAAAAAAATTAACTTAAATTTATATACTATGAAAACTAAAACTTTACAAATTTTATTATTAAGCTTACTTTTTCTAATTTCTTGCAAAAAAGATGAAGAAAGTAAAAGAACACAGTCGTATCCCATAAACCA
>CAZHQB010000070.1:0-3311 GCA_964534895.1 uncultured Micavibrio sp. | reverse complement strand
TGTGTAAAAATGAGATTTGTTTTTTTTGCTCCAAAATCTAAATACTGGTGTTGAAGAATTTGACATTGCCTTTTTATAGGTTGATGTGGCATCATCAAAAGTACGTTCTATATCTCCCTGCATAGCCTGTACCACATTCACAAACACTACAACAAGAAGTACTACGATAATAGTTGTATATATTTTTTTCATTTTTTTATTTTTAATAAATTATATAGTCCACTAAAGAATTAAAATTTATTGTTATCTTGAGCAAACATAAGTAAAATCAAGAAATTTTAAATTTAAAAACATGACAAAACCGTTACTTTAGAGTTCTCTTTCCAGAGCATCCTCTAAGTTTACGGCATTCACTTTATCTATCCTACTTATACACTATATCCAAAATAACAAATTATTGGGTTTTTAATTGTTATATCATAACGCTTAAATTATAATATAAATGAACACTTTATACCACTTAAGTATTCAGCAACAAAATATTTTATTCAATATATTTTTAATAATCTCAATGTTCTATTAGAAATCTTATTTATAATACATCATTTTTATATTTTTAATTTACTCCAAAACATTTTTAATCAACGATATCCTTAAGCCGAACACCTTTTATCTTAACAGCATTATTTAATAAACTTCTATAATAATCCAAAACATTTTCTTGTTTATATATCTGAGTAAATCTCGTGAAAGCTCCATGCATTCCCACTTTCTTCAACTCAGACTTTGGTATCACTCTACGAATCTTTAATGCCCTGGATAATGAACCCCACACTATAGGATCAACATTTGTATCTATAATCACACATGACTTGTTGTCCTCGTCTTTAATGATAGCAATATCTGCATTTAATACTTTACCAATTAACAAAACCTTCCAATCAAATGTATTATGATCAAACCTATCCTGTCTCCAATGACGCAATCCATCTGCAATACTTAAATCTCCTGATTCAAATATATTTAAATATTCACTAAGCACAACTGTCATAGCCTTAGGATAACGATAATCTACCATAATTGGTAAAGTATCTGCCAATGAAATCGTACAATTAAAAATTCCTTCCCCAGCTTGCCAATTTTTATAAGAATCAAATAACCCCATATATACTCCATCGCCCTCAAAATGAGTATTAATTGTAGAGTTAGATGCGTTCAAATAACCAGCATCCTTGATAGCAAAATAATTTTCCATTGATGTAGCGTGTGTAGCTTTTATCTCATATTTTGCCAATTCCTCAGCGCTATCTTTAATGTCAATTAACTTTTTTTCAATATTTCTAGTATGTTCAACAGAAGGATTGTCAATTTCGTCTAGTTTTTCAACATCTAAACTAATATCCCATAAATCATATGTCATTCTATTCATGTACATAGCAATCTTTAAATTAATCAATTCAATATTATATTTTTCTTCTAATTGAATTGCGTAATTTATATCAGTATCTCTTCCCATCAATTTTAAAGCAAATAATACTTTTCGATTGCCTTCAAGTGAACTTTGAATTAATGTCTTTTCTAAAATCTCTTTTTCTTTTTCATCTACTCCATCAAATTCTTCTGTTATTTTTCCTCCATCTCGAAATAAGACATTATCAAATATACCACCTTCAAATTTGATACGTCGATAAAGCTCATCTTGTTCTTTATGAACTAAATCAAAATGAATATTTTCATCAAATAATTTTTCTCGAAGATCAAATAAAATAGTATAATCAATTCGCTCAAATGGTAAATTAATATCTGATTCTTTCAAATATTGCTCTCTTCTATCCATTTTACGAGAAACATTATTATATGTATGTTCAATATCCGAAAGTGCCCAAGACAATCCACCTATAGACCCCACATCTGCTAGAGTTATTGCATAATGAATATCTAAATCTTGTTGATTATCAAAAATTAACAATAAATCTCTTTCATTAAAAATATTTTCTCCATCTTTACGTGTAGCTTCTCCCAACATATCATGACATCTTATCTGTATTAATATTTTATCTTGTATTTCTTTTGAAGAAAATCCCATTTTTTGTAAATACTGTCTAGCAATCTTTTCAGAACGAAATGCGTGTAATTTACTTAAAGGATTTTTTACCTTTCCAACATCATGAAAAATTAATGCTATGCGAGCAATTGTAGCAGCCTCTTGTACTAAATTGTCAACTTTTAATAATTCTAAAGCATTTAGAGTATGTTCTGTTGGATTATAATCTCCATGTGGTAAATGTTGAGACATATTTTCCATTTCCTTAAATGGTCTTGGTAACAACTTGGCTAAATCACTTAATTTTTCTAAAAATTCAGCATCGCTAGAAATACCTTCCATCATTTTTTTAATTTTTCTCAAATTTTTAGTTTCTACCTTAAATAACTCTCCCTCTTTTTCAGGAGTAGCATTCCCTTCTAAAGAACTCAATTCATGTGTAGTTATCCAACCTTCTTGAAAAAGTTTGTGCCATTGAAAAGCCTCTTCTATTTTTTCAAATGGAATTTTTCTTTTAAGATCTGAGGCTTCAAAGTATTGCAAATCCTTATTTTTCTCTTTATTATTTTGAAGCACAATTGATATCTCATTATCCATATTTATTATTAAAATTTAGAAATAAAAAATTAATTATATAACACCCAAAAAATTTATCTATATTCTTTAAAAAAATTAAACATACTTTAATTCTAATTTCTCTTACACTAGTTTTTTAACATATTTAGTAAAAAAATATTTTTTAGCAACAAAAACACTTAATACTTTATACCAATATAAAATATTAGATGTTAATATAAATAATTTATGTTAATATCCAATTATTTTCTACTTCAAGAACAATTATTTATTTTTATTGACAATATTATAAACAAAAGCAATTATCGCTCCTCCGATTGCCCCATCGACAAATCCCCATATAGCTCCTATAATTCCTCCTAAAAAAGTTGGAGTAAATCCAATATACATCGAGGATATCATCTCCACAAAACTTGTTCCAAAACCAAACATGGCTGCCAGCCACCCGATTAATAACATATATGATGCCCACGAGATTCCAGCTGCTATAGCCAAAGCTTTTACATCTAATTGTTTCATATTTTTTCACCTCCTTTCATTAATTATATCTAAATTATGTAATTTCAAATTATAAATAACTTTTTCTAAAGTAGTCTGTGCTGTTAGAAAATTGAAAATTTATTTCTATATTTCAATCTAACTTCCTCCCACAAATCTTTCGTTGGCAATATTTTTTTTGAAAGTTGCTAAGGCACCTGCTGAAGAGTCTAGTCTTAAAGTCGCCCAAAGGTCATCGTCCTCCTCCCAGTTC
>CAZHQB010000069.1:0-3340 GCA_964534895.1 uncultured Micavibrio sp. | reverse complement strand
TTTTTTCCAAATTTAGTTGAAATAATAATCACTCCATTAGCACCTTTGGCTCCATAAATAGCACTAGCAGAAGCATCTTTTAAAACTTGTATTGACGCTATATCATCCGGAGACAAATAATCTATATCTCCGACCATCATTCCATCTACTACAAATAGTGGATCTGCGCTATTAATCGTTCCAATTCCGCGAATATTAATTGATACGCCACCACCGGGTGTTCCAGAATTACTAACAACCTCAACACCAGCAATATTTCCTTGTAAAGCTTGATCAACCGTTGAAATTGTTTGCTTATTCATTTCCTTCATACTTACCACCGCAATTGACCCTGTCAAATCACTTTTCTTTTTTGAACCATATCCAATCAGCACTACTTTATTTAGAACACTGGTGTCTTCTACTAAAATCACATCTATTTTTGTTTTATTCATAGTACTAATTTCTTTGGATTTGTACCCTAAATAACTAAAAATTAAAATGTCTTTTTCATTGACTGAAATTGAATATTTGCCGTCAAAATCAGTTGTTGTTCCCTTAGCTGAGCCTTTAATGATTATATTTACACCGGACAAAGGCATCTTAGAGTCGTCTGTTACAATCCCATTTACAATTCGTTGTCCATAGGTTGATGAAAATAATATTGTAAAAAGAAAGAACATTAATTTGTTTTTCATAGCTAAAAATATTTAAGTTAGTTACGCAATTATTTGCATGCAAATGTACAAAGATATTTTTAAAATGCAAATGATTGCGTATTTTTTAATAAATATTTTTTTGCTCAAATATTTGCATTATAAATTGGTTGTTTATTTGAGTTTTATTACTTTTGAAAAAAGATAATTATTACTATGAAAAACAAATCAATCATTGGGGTATATTTTAACGGACATCATTTGATTACTGGCAAAGTAAAAGATGGCAAAATAACAAATAAAATTTCAAAAGAAATTGATTATTTTGGTACGGAAGAGTTTATTTTAAATGAAACAATAAATTCAATTAAAGAAGTATTTAATGATGATGTTATTGGGATTGGAGTTGGGGCACCCAGTGTTGTTGACGTTGAAAAAGGCATTGTTTATCAAGTTCGTCAAATTCCTTCGTGGAAAGAAGTGCATTTGAAGGATATTCTGGAAAGTTATTTTAATGTGCAAGTTTACATAAACAATGATGCAAATTGTTTGGCAGTAGGCGAAAAATATTTTGGAGTAGCAAAAAATTACGATAACATAGTCAGCGTTATACTTGATGTTGGAGTAGGTGCAGGCATTGTTTTCAGCGGTCATCTGTATTCAGGAACGAATTGTGGTGCTGGTGAATTTGGTTCAATTCCGTACAAAGAACACGATTTTGAATATTATTGTGGAGAGAAATTTTTTAATGATAAATTAGGCTTGCATTCCGATACATTATATAAAAGAGCAGTAAAAAATGATAAAATTGCTTTTGCTTTATATGAACAATATGGACGAAATTTGGGTGCTTTGATTAAAACTGTAATGTATTCGGTTGATCCCCAAATTGTAGTTTTAAGTGGTAGTATTTCAAAAGCTTTTCCATATTTTGAAAAAGAAATGATGAAAGTAATCAATACATTTTCATACAAACATAGTTTGGTAAACTTTGTTGTAAAACCTTCAAAAAATCAAGATATTGCAGTTTTAGGCGCTGCTTCATTGATTTATGATGCTCAAAATAAGGTTTTTAAGAAATTATAAAATTATTTATTTTTAAGAAATTAAGCACTTATAGATAAATGCTAAGTAAATGCTGTAAAATACAAACTAAATAAAATTTGACGCAATTATTTGCATACATTAATATTATCATGTATTTTTGTATGCAAAAAAATATGCGTTATGAAAAAATTATTTATCTACCAATTTGTTATTTTTGTACTAATAGTGAATTTTCTTTCTTGTACAAAATCCACAAACGACGAGCTAACAAATAATAATAATTCTATAAAACAAGAGAGAGTGGCAGAGACAACAGATCCATACTTATCCGGTACTTTTGTCGATTTTTGGTATAAAAGCGATTGGACTTTATCAGATTGGGATACATTTATGAATGAAATGCAAGAAGTTGGTGTTGACAAAATTATTGTACAATTTACTGCATTCGATAACTATTTATGGTGTAATTCGCCAAACAATTACAGTACACAGAAATATGAATGGACATTAGAACGATTATTACAAACGGCTGAATCGAATAATATTAGTGTTTACGTAGGTCTTTATAATGATAATAATTTTTGGAATTACACGCAAGATGTAAATAAATTGCAAGAATATGCTCAAAAAAATATCGATTTAGCTAATAATATCTGGCAAAATTATTCGCACTTTGACTCATTTTCAGGTTGGTATATTCCACAAGAAACTGCTCCCTTTTACTATCAAAACGATTTTTCGTTTAATCTTTTAAAAGATAATTTGGTTAACCCAGTTGCAGATTATTGTTATGATTTATCCGGTTTACCTACGAGTATTTCAGTTTTCTTTAATCAAAATTTATCTACTTCAAATGATTTGCTTTATTTTACAAATAGAATGGGTTCAACAGATGTTGATATTATAATGCTACAAGATGGTACAGGAATTTGGGATTCAACTTACAATGCTCCCCATTGCAGTTATAATAATCTGCAATCATATTACAATGATGCGAAATGGGGTTTATATGGTGAGCAGCCTGTATTTGAGGGAGATTTTTGGGCTATTTCCGAAACATTTAATACCAATCTAAGTCCAGAAACTTTTTATAATATAAAATATAAATTTGAAATATTAGATGATTTTGTAGGTAATATTATTACTTTTCAATATTATATGGACATGGCAAGTAATTCCCCTCATTTAGGTGAAAATAAAAATCGTGCTGATAGGTTAAGGATTTCTTATAAAGAATATTATGACGGCTGGTAGTCATTATTAACTGAAGTTTCGGGGTTTATAATGTATTGATTATTAATGAACTTAACTATAATAGAAATAAATTCCTAACTGTGTTCGTATCCGATAGTAATCGGATGATAAAATATTTTATTTCTTGAATTTTAGTAATATCTCTGTTTTGTAGCATAATGGAATATTTGATGGTTTAACAGCTCAAATATGTTGATTTTTAACGGAAGTTCACAAGCAAAATCATAGCTCTCCTACCTATTCATAAGGGATGGCGGCGTTTTTGGCTGAAAACAGTAGGCAAGTATATATTTTATTAAATATGTTAAAAAATAAGGTCATAATATTATAAGTTGTAATTTTGCAGGCAAGTTGATTTGATTTATTACGATTATGTTTTTAAGAAAAATAAAGAAAAAACAAAA
>CAZHQB010000068.1:0-3398 GCA_964534895.1 uncultured Micavibrio sp. | reverse complement strand
TTTTCTAAAATATCTTTCAATTCCATTTCAAAGCCAAATCCTGTTTCCTCTTGAGAAAATTTTTCTGCGAAGGGATATAAACTTTTATCTTCCTTAACCATTCCTGCAATTCTTTGAACTAACTCCCTGGCACACCATCCGACAGCTCCATGATCAGAATCATCGACTCCACCAACCGCTAACTTACGGGAAAGTCGTTGCACTAGACTCCATAAATATTTAATGTTGGTTTTATTTGTTGGTAAATTTTGCACCGCTTCTACAATTATTTCTACCCCTACTTCCAAACCGTGCGAGTACGAATACCATTGTTTATAAGAGCCACTGTGCGCTTTTATTTTTTTCATACCTTGACGAACAAGTATTTTTACATCTACCAAATCAACCGGGGCAGCATCTTTTTCAATTTCTCCCCCTACAAAATCTAAAACAAATAATCCCACAGCCAAAGCATGTTTACAAATATTTCCTTGTTGCCCAGCATAACAATTGCAATGTCCTTGCAAAATATCTTTACTAGACACAAAAACATCATACTTTTTTGTACTTTCTACTGTTGCCCAATAGCCATCTCTCACTTCTTTAACATTTTTAACCTTTCCACTTTCAAATAATTTCCTAGCTTTTAAAAATGTCTGGCGACTAACAACGCTTTCTATATCCCAAATAGTAAACTTGGGCATTACTTTAATAATTTGCCCTTCTGTCATTTTAATATTCCTTATTTAAAATAATACTTATTTCAAAAATTTCTGATAGTTTTTTGATGTAATTAATTGAAATTTGGCATTCGGATAATTGTCTCTCCATTTTTTTGGAGCAATTACTTTTTTCTTGTCTTTCCATTTAAATTCATAAGCCTCTAATTCATCAGCATAACTCTCTACATAATCTATTTCTTCTCTTTGTTGCGTTCTCCAAAAAAATGTCTGCCTATCCAAATTATTGTTAGATAAATATTTTAAACGTTCAGTAATAAGAAAATTTTCCCACAAAGCACCTTTGTCTGTTCGTAAATTTAATGGATTCAGATTATTTATAAGAGCATTACGAATTCCTAAATCATAAAAATAAATTTTACGCAACTTGCGCAATTCGGTTCTTACATTTCTGCGAAATGGTCTTAATCGAAAAATTATAAATGATTGTTCCAAAATACGTATGTAATCACGAACCGTATCCTTATTAATCCCAACTGTATCAGCCAACTCATTGTATGATACCTCACTACCAATTTGTAATGCCAATGCTTGTAATAATTTTTCTAAAGCTTCTGAATTACGAATTTTATCAAAAGTTAAAATATCCTTAAAAACATAACTACGAGCAATCTCTCTAACTATCGTTTCCTTTTCAACATCATTTATCATAACGTTCGGATACATCCCATAAATCAATCTTTGTTCTAGTGCATAATCCCAATCATGTTGCGACAGAAAAGACATGGTTTCATTCACAGAAAAAGGATATAAATAAAATTCATATTTTCTGCCAGTTAGTGGCTCTATAACCTTATTAGCAAGATCAAAAGATGAAGACCCTGTGGCAAGAACTTGAATTTCTGGGTAGGTGTCTATCAATAATTTTAAAGTAAGTCCAATGTCAGAAACTCGCTGTGCTTCATCTAAAATAATCAATTTGTGCTTACCAATAAAACTCGCTAATTCTTTTGAAGTCTTATTTGTTAATGCTCTACGCACGCTTGGCTCATCACAATTAAAATAAGCTGATTCTTTATATTTTTTTTGAATTGCCTTCACCATAGTAGTTTTACCAACTTGTCTAGCACCATAAATAACCACTATTTTTCCTCTAAATAGTGATTTTTCAACTTTGCCTTGTATATCTCTTTTAATCATATAATATTAAGTTTATAATCAAATTAGACTGTTATACTAGCCTAATTATATATGATTTAAGCTATTATGTCAATAGCGTCCCTCCATGTTCCCTATTTACTACTTAAACAATCAATTCCTATACTATTAATCATTGTACCCTAACCATTCAACAATCACTCCATCCTAAACAATTTTCCACTTCCTTTTTCTAGCTCTAGGGTGAAAGTTGTGTTGTCGGGATTGGTATTTATGCTTACTGTTTCCCATGTTTTAGTTTCTGGATTAAATACCTCTAAATTATTAATCATCTTGAGAATTTTTATTTCAGAATTAACTGGTATAGTATAACTCGTATTTGCCAACATAAAATATTCTTTTGTATCACTTCCGCTAAACATTCCTACTGTCAAATTAGTATCATTATCCACAGGATAAATAGATTTATCATTATCTCCTCCTGTTTGCCCAGAAACTTCTTGACCTTCAACTTGATAAACATCAACCGTTCTCAATTTTACCATTATATCTCCTAATGATTTAATTTCTTGATTTACCTCTTGCAAACTTGTATAAATATTGTCCCTATCTGGGTTTTGTATTACACCCCAATCTTCAGCATCCCAATGAAACCAAAGTAATCCTCGAGCTCCATAAGCTAAAGTGTGATAGCCTAACCAACGCATCTCACTAACATTTGGCGTCCGCCAGTCTAATTCGCTAGCACTAGTTCCATTGGTGCCAACAGCTTGCACAAAATCATAAAAAGGTACGTTATGTTCTAATGCTTTTTGACGAATCATCCCCAACCGTTGCAAAAATTGCTCATTTCTATCAAAACTATTGAAAAAATTATAACGGTCAAAACTAAGCACCTTAGCCCTTGTCGTTTCTAAAAAATTATCTATGTTTTGTTCCGTGGTATATTCATTATCACCGATATTAACCAGACTATAATGCTTAGAGTCTCTTGTCCTAATTCTGTCCATTACTGTAGCAATATTTTCATAGGCCAACGGTGCTGGTTCATCACAAATCCAATAACCAATTAAATCAGGATCATCTTTGTATTTATCTATCAAAACATCAAGCTCCTCTAATAAAGATTCTGGAATTTCTGCTGGCTCGACATTATAAACCTCATTATCCTCATCTGGGTTTTTAACCCCTCTCAAATAGTCAACATTATTTGGACCTTCCTCTGGAAATAAATCTCTAATATTCAAAAGATATTTAAAATGGTATTTGTGTATTTCCATCATTAATTCATCATCATCTCTTGCCCACAAAAAATTATCAAAGCCCGCTTTTTGATAATAATCAAAATCTCCATCTTGATAAGGACCGAGTCGCCAAGCATAAGGAGGATTATAAATACTAAGCAAAAATTTGTTTATTGAACTAGTTTGTTGATTATTATTTTTAACATACCAAGCTATCCCTTCATACTTCCATACATAATCATCATAATGGGCTATTACATAATTTTTTTCTTCTTCACTTGCTGTGTAAAAATGAGATTTGTTTTTTTTGCTCCAAAATCTAAATACTGGTGTTGAA
>CAZHQB010000067.1:0-3522 GCA_964534895.1 uncultured Micavibrio sp. | reverse complement strand
GTTCGATTCCCGTTACCCGCTCAAAGATAAAAAGCCCCATTTAATGGGGCTTTTTGAGTATCTGTTATGTAAGAATTAAATTATTTTGAATTTTGATGCAAAAGATGAGAAACATATTGGACATCCCTATTAAAGCAATTATGCTAAAATAGGAAGTTCAATTTTAATAAGTTTCTCATTATGAAAGCTATACAAAAAGGACACTACCTAATACCTCAAATAAAACTATCAAATAAATATAAAAGGTGGAGAAATATATCAAAAAAGCTCAATCTTTCAAAAAAAGCAAAATTAAGGTTAGAGTGGATGATATACTATGAAACAAAAGCAAATAAAAATGCATCACTTACTTGTAGACATTTTGGCATTACAAGATCAAAATGGTATTTTTGGTTTAATAGATTTGATGAAAAGAATCTATTATCTTTAGAAGATAAATTAATTACACCACTAAACAAAAGAAAAAAAGAGTATACTCCATTACAATATGAAAGAATTGTAAAATTAAGAAAAAGATATATTAGATATGGAAAAGTAAAATTAATGTGTATTTATAATAATATTTACAAAGATGACAAAATAACAGATCGGAAGGTTCAATGTATCATAGAGGCATCAGGATTGTACTACAACCCCAAAAAGACGGGGAGAATAGCTAATAAACGCAGTAGAGCAGTAAAAAATAAAAGAATTCAGGAATTAAAGAAAAAACCAAAAACAGGATATTTAATATGTGTAGATACAATAGTGAAACACTATGAAGGAAAGAAAAGATATATAATTACAGCTATAGATAAATATGCAAAAATATCATATGCTAGAATGTATAAAAATCATAGCTCACTTTCAGCTAGTGATTTTCTGTATAGACTTCACTATGTGTTAGATGGTAATATACAAAATATTCAAACAGATAATGGAACTGAATTTCAAAAACATTTTGAAAATGCTTGTATAGAATTAAATATATCAAAATATCATTCAAGAATTAGAAATCCAAAAGATAATCCTGATATTGAAAGATTTAATAGAACTCTACAAGAAGAATTTATACAATTAGGTAATATGTCTACTGACATAAATACATTTAATAAAAGATTGACTGATTGGTTAATTGAGTATAATTTTAACAGACCACATCAAACACTTGAATATATGACACCTATTGCATTTACTCAGAAATATTCAAAAGTGTCCAATATGTGTTCATCTAATACACTACGGAAGAAGTGATACATGTTGCTGGTTGGTTTTTTGAAAATAATAAATCTTGTGCATTAAAGTCTAATTTTGGGGAATCTGGTTGGGGAACACTCTTCATTAAATATAATGATTTCAAAAATGAAGAAGAAATTATTGATCATATTAAAAAAGAATTTGAGAATGATTCAATATGGGCTAATAATTTAATTTTAGTTGAAGAATATATAAAACCAAATTAGAATAATTTAAGTGGTTCACCATCGTCAGAACTATTTTTATCATCAAAGGGTGTTCAGATTACATATTTGTGTGATCAAGTTTTAGGAGAAACTGGAGATTTTTTAGGTGTAGCAATAGGAAAGGGTGTATTAGATAGAAAAATAATAAGTGAAATAGAAATAATTTCTCTCGCTATTGGTAAAAGATTTTGGAATCTTGGATATAGAGGTTTTTTTGATATCGATTTTATTTTATCTGATGAGAATATTTTATATATAATTGAAACAAATATGCGAAGAACTGGAGGTACACATGTGTATGATGTAGCTAATAGTATTTGTGGAAAAAATTGGAAAGAAAATTACTTTATTATATCTCAAGATCAATTTTGCTATGGTGATAAAGGAAAAAGGAAAAAGGAAATTGTAGAAAAAATTCAAGAAGTAATGTATCCTATAAAAGGAAAGGCAGAGGGTGTAATTATTTCAATTTTAAATAAAAAGAAATCAACTCTTGGCTTTATTATTATTGGAGACTCAAAGAAAAAATGTATCAATTTTTACAATAAAATGTTAAATGTAATAAATAATAATTAATATTATAGAATTATGAAAAAAAAGTTAGACGTAAAGCCATTTCAAGAAACATTAAATGCAAGTATGTGTGGACCAGCTTCGTTAAAAATTGTACTTGATTATTATGGACTTAATAAAAGTGAAAAAGAATTAGCAGAATTATGTAACGTTGATAGTGATTTAGGAGTTGATGATGAAACTATAAAAAAAGTTGCACAAGATTTAGGGTTTCAAGTTCAAATTAAAAATAATAGTAGCTTTGATGATATAGAAGAATGGTTAGAGAAGGGAGTGCCTGTTATAGTGGATTGGTTTACACGAGGAAGAATAGATTATACTGATGCAGATGTTTCAGATGGACATTATTCAGTAGTTTGTGGTTTAGATGATGAAAATATTTGTCTGCAAGATCCAGAGACGGGAGGTGTGAGAAAGTTAGAAAGAGAAGATTTTATGACGGTATGGTTTGATTTTACTGGTATGTACATAAAACCTGACGAACTAATTGTTCGTCAATTAATTGCTATTTATCGATAAACCTATATTTGAAAAATATCATTTTTGTGAAAATGTCAAAAAAGTAACGTTAGAAATTCCAGGACCTAAATCCAAGGAATTATTAAGAAGGCAAGAAATGCTTGAAGGAAATAATATATCTTATCCAAAGGGTGTGCCAATTGCTTTTGATAAAGCATTAGGAGCTAATGTTATAGACGTTGATGGAAATGTATATATTGATTTTTTCTCTAGTTGCGGTGTAATGAATTTTGGACATAATAATCCTGATATTTTACAAGATGTTCAGAAAAATGAACATACAATTATGCAAGCGGTAGATTTTCCAACAAAAAACAAAATTGATTTCATGGAAAAACTTTTATCGATATTACCAACTGCAATGAAAGGCAAATATAAGATAAATTTTGGAGGACCAACTGGTTCGGATGCTGTTGAAGCAGCTATAAAGTTAGCACGTATTAATAAAGGTAGACATAATATCATTTCTTTTCAAGGAGGTTATCATGGTATGACTATGGGTGCATTGAGCGTGACAAGTGATTTGTCTCACAGAAAAGATGTACCTCCTCTGATTCCAGGTGTTCATTTCATGCCATATTGTAGTTCTTACAGATGTCCAATGGGTGATGAAGATGAAAATTGTAATTCGAGATGTTTGAATTTTTTGAAAAGTTCATTGGAAAATCCTCATTCAGGAATTGATAAGCTAGCAGCCATTATTATTGAGCCAATTCAGGGGGAAGGTGGTGGATATATACCAAGAGATGGTTGGCTTGAAGAAGTTGTTAATTTAGCTAGACAAAATGATATCTTAGTTATATTTGATGAGGTTCAAACTGGATTTTTCAGGACTGGTAAATTATTTGCATTTGAGCATACCAACGCAATTCCAGATATTGTCATAATGTCAAAAGGTATTGGAGGAATAGGATTTCCATTATCATTAATTCTTTATATGTTAGAATCCACCGCGTTGTTTACATTTCTTCAGGATAAAAATAACTAA
>CAZHQB010000066.1:0-3538 GCA_964534895.1 uncultured Micavibrio sp. | reverse complement strand
TTTTTCAGTTCTGCTTTGTAGTTAAGGGCGGACGGGTGAAAAGCGACGCCGTTATATGCTTAACAAGGGATAAAATGAAAAGTTTAAAAGCCACAATTCCAATTGATTTTGAATATTTACTGAGCCATCTTTTTGGAAAACAAAATTATCACGCAATCACTGGAACAAAAGATATAAAACTGTTGAAGGATGCATATTCAAAAATATTCAAAAGCATAAAACGTTCGATTGAACTAAATGTTATATCCGTTGATCAAGTGTTAATTGAAGATTTGTTTAACATTTGTGATAATGCTTTGTTAGAATTAAAACAAAAGAATACAGCAGAATTAGTTAACATTAAAATGTCAACCTATTTGACCAAAATTGTTTTTTTGCTCCTTGGTTCATTTCCTAATAATTGGAATAAACGCAAAACAAATTTTAATAAAGAGTGGGTTTTAAATAAGTATAGGTCTATCAACTATACAAGTAATTATCAACAACAAAGTTTTCTTATTCTTGATAATTATAAAAAATATTCAAACTTGAAAAAACATCCTAAAGTTGAAGAACTTTGGGATAAGCTAAACTATGAATTTAGAAATGATTATTTCAAATTTATAAAATGGTTCAAAGAAAATTTTTTCGATATTTATAAAAAAATAGTTTAAAATCGCATATAACCAGCTTTTGCACCCGACCGCCGTATCTGTGCGGGTTTTGTGTAGTTTTTAAGTTTAGTTTGTAGTTATAAATTGCAGTTAAAGTTTTTACTGTTAAATAAATAATTCAATAAATTTTGGTTTTTGCTTTTTATCCAATATTGTAGTTTAGGGCGGACGGGTGAAAAGCGACGCCGTTATACACTGAACTAATATTTTAACTAAATCTAAGGGAAATATTATGAAAGTAACAAAGAAGAAAACATTAAAAAGAATAGCAAAAGAATATCAAAATTCAAGTGATAAAAAACCAAAAGTATTGGGCAACATGTGTGGCGGTGGCGGTGGCGGTACCACTCATAAAGTTATGTGTTCACCTGGTTGTGAAGAAAAATAAGTGCTTATAGATAAATTCCATATTCAGAGCAAAATTTTATGTTGTATATACAATTAAACAAATATACTGAAATAATATTACAACCTTTTGGTTCATTCATTGTAAATAGGAAACGTAATATATATGAAGTCGTAAATAAAATAATGACTTCAAGTTTTATTATGATGGTAACAGAATCATTACCATATAAATCATTAGTAGATAAACTATTTATTGATCCTGTTTCAAAAGAACAGTTTGATCTTCATATTAAGAAATTAGTCAATGAAGGTTATTTAGTACAATTTAATCAGAATGAAGCGCCTATTTGCAATATAGAAAATATTCTCTTTGCAGAAGACAATAATATATTAAAAGCAACACATGCAGAAATAGAAATTACTAATCGATGTAATTTAAAATGCGATTATTGTTATGCTGAAGCAAATTCGTCTAATTTAGAATTAAATAATGATGAATGGTTAGAGATATTGCTTAATATGTATGATAAAGGTTTAAGAGCTATTACTATTTCAGGGGGGGAACCATTTATTCGTAATAATTTCTTGGAACTAATAGAAAAGCTTAGTTCCAAATTTATTATTTCAATATACTCTAATGGTTTTTTTATAACTGATAAAGTTGCTAGTATATTGAAAGACTATAATATTCGTGCAATACAAATATCATTAGATAGCTACACTCCTGAACATCATGATAGTATACGTGGTAATGGTTCACATGCAAAAGCTATCAAAGCTATTAAACATTTAACCTCCTATAATATTCCGGTTCAGATATCTACTGTTATTACAAAAAATAACTTTAACCAATTAAATGCTATACAAAAGTATTGTTATGATATAGGAGCAACATTTCAAGCCGATGCAGTTAAATTACTAGGTAGAGCAAAAAATATTAACGCTAAACTTTGGAAAAAATATTTTGAAAGTAGTTACATTAATAACTATTCTTTATCTAAAAATAACTATACAATTAATCCACTTTGTCAAGCTCAAATAGGCTTTATAGCTATTTCTCATACTGGTATATTAAAACCTTGCAATCAACGTGAAGCTTTCTTTAACCCAACAAAAGATTTTTTATTACAAGCAAAAGAAAGTCAATGGTGGAAAGATTTTTATGGGAACAATAAGTTGGGTGCAAATATCAGCAAAACACAAAATATATTTGCTAAAGATATACATCCAAATCTAAAAGCGAATTGTAAACTTCAAAATATATTTATTCCTGGCAATCAATAAACATATAACAAGTTGCTCAAAGCGCCAGCGTTTACACTTGAGGAATTTGTGTAGTTTTTAAACTTAAGTTATCGTTTTGGCATTACTTTTTAACATTGTTGTCAAATTAAAGTTTTGATGTAAATAAAACGTTGTTTAATAACTTTGACATTGTTGTTCTGGGCTGCACTTTAGCAACAACGCCGTTATACAAACTAAATAGATAATCTATGATTGATGAAAAGAAGTTTTTGGCATATCTAAAATATGAAGGAAAGCTTGTTGAAGATGGATTTTTAGATGCACGTAAATCAGCCGAAGCTTTATATGGATTAGATGAAGTTATACGTTACTTCCTTGAGAAAGATTATCCTGAATTGAAAAGTTTAGAATATGAAATTCCCGTTAGGATACAAAAAGGTAGTTGGGAAGCTTTAATTCCATCTAATATCGACGAAGTTATGCTAAAAGCTCTTGCCCTTTGGATGATAGGGAAATATGCTGGAAGTGCTTTAGGACAAATAGCAGAAAATGACTTTAAAAATATCAATTTTAAGAAATTATTTAAAAATGTTTTTAAAGCTATTACGTGGCTTATTAAAATTGGACAACATTTGAAATCAATGCGTAAGAAAAAACTAACTGACCTAAAATTTAAAAACAACAATGAATTAGTTGGAATTCCAGATGAAAACAAAAATTATCTTTTTGTCCCAAAACAATTTTTAGATTTATATATAAGTTGTCCCGAAAATTTATTTTATAAAATAATAAGTGTTGTTGATGAAGAGCGTAACTTAGAAATTGGTTTAACTGGTACCGAAAGTATAAAAGTAATTATTACAAATAGTGATAAACCTTATTTTATCAAAGAAGAACTTGATGAAGAAATATTATTTCCTGAATTACAGCATAACGAATTTGTTGAATTAGAAGGTTATGTTACCCGCGCTAATGAAAGAGCAAATTCAATTGGTTTTCTCTATAAAAACCATATCTTAACTTGTTATCCAGTTAAAGGTAATATAACCGACTTTAAAGCAGAATTATTTACAAATTGTAGAATACGTGGTTATATAGATAGACGTGATAATTATGGTAATATTATTGAGAAACGCCCTAAAATAAATTTCATTGAACTTGAAAAAATTAATAATTTAGACAATGATTTAGGAAGTTTATTTAAGAAAAAATAGTTGTATAACCAGCTTTTCCACCTGACCGCCGTATTTGTGTGGCTTTTGTGCAGTTTTTTAGTTTGGTTTTGTAATTTA
>CAZHQB010000065.1:0-3680 GCA_964534895.1 uncultured Micavibrio sp. | reverse complement strand
GCTCAATAACCCAAAAATTTCAAAATGACTCTAATAATAATGTAACTATTTAAAATGAGGAAGAGAAATAAAAACTTCAGATACACAGGAACGTTGTGATAAAATTTCGCTCCGTATTCTCTGTAACTTTATTATACAAAAGTGCAACCCTCGATCTATAACATTTGTCATATCAATAACATTTTAAAGTATACAAAACTAATTAATAACTAGTTTCTAAAATAATTTTAAATGTATATTAATTGTTAGGCTTGACTTTATATTTTTTGATAATATTTATAGTAATCAAGTCACTAATTCTAGCAAACTAGTTGATATATAAACATATCAATTTTATACCTTTGGTCTATATTGTAATGCTTCTGCTATATGTGTTTTAGTGATTTGTTCACTTCCCTCTAAATCTGCTATTGTACGGGCTAATTTTATCATTCTATAATATGCTCTTGCGCTTAAATCCAATTTTTCAGCTGCATTTTTTAATAAATTTTTTGATTCTCTATCCAATACACAATATTTTTTTAATTCTAACTGATCCATTTCTGCATTTATTTTACCAGTTTTTTCAAATCTTTTTTTCTGTTTGATACGCGCCTTTATTACACGCTCTCGCACACTTACACTATCCTCTGCTAGATCATCATTATCTAGTTTATTTACATGAATTCTAGGCACGTCTATATGCATATCAATTCTGTCTAGTATAGGGCCAGATATCTTTTGTGTATATCGTGCAATTTGGGCAGGCGCACAAGTACATTCTCTAGTATCATCTGTAGCAAATCCACACGGACAAGGATTCATCGCTGCAATAAGTGTAAAGTTTGCTGGAAATGTTACTGAAGCTTGAGCCCTGGCAATTGTCACTGTTCCGTCTTCAAGTGGTTGACGGAGATTTTCTAATACAGCTCTAGGAAATTCTGCAAACTCATCTAAAAACAACACACCTCTATGAGCCAACGTTATCTCACCTGGTTTTGGATTTGAACTTCCGCCAATAAGTGACACGGCTGATGAACTATGATGAGGAGCACGAAATTGTCTAGTATTTATAATTTGTTCACTATTTGATAACTGTCCAGCTACAGAATAAATTTTTGTGATATCTAAAATTTCATTTTTATCAAGTGGTGGTAAAATTGTTACAAATGTCTTCGCAAGTAGTGTTTTGCCTGATCCTGGAGGTCCATGAAAAATTACATTATGCCCTCCAGCAGCTGCAATTTCCAAGGCTCTTTTTGCATGTTCATGCCCTTTAATATATTTAAAATCTAAAGAACTTGGTAGCTTTTCTTTATCTTTATTTATTTTTCGATAATTTGCCGGCTGTAAAAGCTTTTCACCATTTAAATGTAAAACTAGAGAATTTAAATCTTTTATCCCTATAACATCAATTCCCTCCACTATCGAGGCTTCATTTACATTTACGTTTGGTACATATATTTCTTTTATACCTTGTTCTTTAGCAAAAATTACAATAGATAAAACACCATTGATTCCACGTGTCTGACCATTAAGAGCTAGTTCACCTACAAATAATTTGTCTCTCACATCACAAGTAAGTTGTCCTGTGGCTATAAGAAACCCTAAAGCAACAGGCACATCATAAATAGGACTGGATTTTTGTAAATCGGCTGGAGCTAAATTGACAGTAATGCGACCATGAAAATGTGGCGGATCAAACCCGCTATTTTTAAGCGCACTAGAAACTCTATCCCGCGATTCTTTTACGGAAGTATCTGGCAAACCAACAATAGTAAAAGCATGTAGTCCACTGGATAAAACGTCAACCTCAACTTCAACTATAGCACCACTAAGTCCAACAACTGCCGAAGAAAGAATTTTTGAAGGCATAAATTATCATTATTGAAAAATAAACATATAGTATTAGTTTACACATAAAACATGCAAACATGCAAGTATCAAAAATAAAAGGTGCATCATTTATAATATTTTATTCTTTAATCATCCAATTTTGCACAATTATAATCATAGCGCCTACTGTAATAAATACATCAGCAAAATTAAACAATGAAATATGCAGGAAAGGAATATAATCTATCACACATCCATAATATAATCTGTCTATTATATTACCAAATCCACCAGCAAGCATCAAAATATATGGTAATTGTATATAAAAATTTTTTGTAATATGTCTCAACCAAAAATATATCACCACACTAATAAGCCCTATCCAAAATAATATAAAAACAATTCGTGGTAATATAATTCCCATGGCAATTCCATAATTACACATATATCTTATTATCCCTATATGTAAAACGATTTGTTTTAAGAGTTGATCAGCACCAATTAAAACTAAACCAAAAAAAATCCCACACAAAACAGTATGAGATTTTTTGGTACTACAAAAATTCATTAATCTTTTTTAATATTAGTCCGAGCTGCCGGATAAGCTTTCAATCTTTCTATATCAATATCTTCTCCAGTCTCTTCATCTTTGCCGTAAGTACCATTATCCATTTTCTTGAGTGCATCATTTATGTCCTTTAATTGATTCTCTAAAGACTTTTCTAAAGCAATTCTATCTGCATATTCTTCTACTTCAATAGCATTTTCACTTTGCTCATCTCCAACATCATCTGGAAATTTAGCTTTATATTCTCCATCAGCAGTTTTTGTAGCAAATCTACTAAGTTGTTCTTCAAGGTCTGCTTTTTCTTTAAGTAATTTACTTTTTAATTCTTCTAATAATTTTTGATCCATAATGATTAAATTAAAAATTTATAAAATCCACAAAGTTAAGAGTCTTTTTATAATTAACTTGTCAGATATATTATACAGTTTAGCAAATCTCTAAACTATATACAAGTATTGTGCGATTAAATAATAAGAGTTATTATTTACAACAAGATTGTATTATTAATTTCATAAAATATCTACAGGAGGATAAAGTTATGAAAAAACCAAAAAATAAACAGTCTACACCCACCAAACTACCAAAAGGAGGTCTTATAACAAAACGCAGTAGGTGCTGCAATGCACCCGTGATAATCGCGGGACGAGGTCTATTAACAGAAGTTTGTTCTAAATGCAAATCACCTCATTATGAACAAAAAATGAAATAACTTCTCAAGGAATGCTAAAACATTCCTTTTAAAATTAAAATATTAAAATCCTAATAAACTACAATAAGATGTATTTTTTAAAAGACTGTTATAAAAAAATACTTTTAATATGGTTAACTTTAATCTTACTTTTATTCGCAATTATTAAAATAGCGATAGCATCAATCCTCCACTTTTCATTCCACAATTTATTTTCTTTAATGTATATTTCTACAATTTTATTTAGCTTATTTAATTTAGAGCGAGTAATTTGCTCCTCTGGTAATACCTTTTCTTCAAAATTATCAACATTACGTGTTTTCACTTCTACAAATATAAACAGCTCACTATTTTTATCCTTAGCAATAATATCTATTTCACCAATTCTCTTACCTTTTGCATTACACCAATTTCGCTCAATAATTTCATAACCTTCTCGCTCCAAAAATTTCACAGCAATTTCTTCCCCATCATATCCCACACTATTTTTTTGTAATTTAAATATTCCCATATTATTGTAATTATTTTAAAACTTTAATAGCTTATTGTATGAAATTATATATATCACCTAATCTATCTCTCCAACATCAACCAATTCATCTCAAAGAT
>CAZHQB010000064.1:0-3781 GCA_964534895.1 uncultured Micavibrio sp. | reverse complement strand
TTTTTTGTCAATGTTACGAATCTTAGTTTTGACAATAATTAAATTATAGTATAAAATAACGTGTTCTATATCAAATAATTGATTGTAGAAAAATTTTCTTTAAAAATATCTCAAGAATGGAGGCACATTGTGAAAGAAACAGACAATTTGTCTCAAATTGAGACATTATTAGCAGAAAATGAAGAATTAAAAAAAGAGGTAGAAAGGCTTAAGAGAACCAAAGAAGTTCTTAAGAAAAGTGTAAGAAAGGTGTGTAAACGATGTGGTAATATGGCAAAATATGTTACCACTGATTGTTTGACACAAATTCCCAATAGGGCATATATAAAATGTTCAGTAGAAAAAATGATTGCTAATGCAAATAGGTGTTGTCAATCGTGGGGACTGCTTATAATTGATATTGACTTTTTTAAAAAAGTTAATGATAAGTATGGCCACAATTTTGGGGATATAGTTCTTAAAAATGTGGCTCAGATGTTGCAGGAAGTTTCACGGAAAGGAGATTGCGTTGTACGTTGGGGCGGAGAAGAGTTTGTCGTTTTTGTATTTGATGTAAACTCCACCCAATCTTTAGAGGTAATTGCTCAACGCTATCGTAAAGCAATAGAGGCTTTGCAGATTAATAATGATGATGATAATGTGTCTGTTACGGTTAGCATTGGGGCATGTTTCATACCAAAAAATAGCTCTGTTGAAATAGTATCGGCTGTTGCATGTGCCGATGCAGCTTTGTATAGTGCAAAAAATAATGGACGCAATTGTGTAATTGCGTCTGAAAGAAGAAAAAAGGAAAGAAAATAAAGCTCTTGATAAAATTTATCAAGAGCTTTTAAAATTTGCGAAATCGATGTATTTCATTTATGCTATGGATATATTTAAAATTTAAACATTATGAATAAAAATTTTTATATTACAACCACACTTCCATATGTGAATGCAGCTCCACATATTGGTTTTGCCAGTGAGATTGTATATGCAGATGTAAGAGCTAGATTTGAGAAGCTTATTGGAAATGAGGTTATCTTTAATACAGGTACAGATGAGCACGGTGCAAAAATTTGGCAAAAAGCACAGGAAGAGGGGCTTGATGTACAAGAATATGTGGATGGGTATGCATCAAAGTTTGATGAGTTAAAAGAAATGTTAAATCTCAGCTACACAAACTTTGTCCGCACCACAGATGAGACTCATGTCAAAGCAGCACAAAAATTATGGAAGCGAGTTGATGCAAATGGTTTTATATACAAAAAGCAATACAGTGTAAAATATTGTGTAGGTTGCGAATTAGAAAAAACTGATAGTGATTTGGATAATGGATATTGTTCACTGCATCCCGACAAAGAATTGGAACTAATTGAAGAAGAAAATTATTTTTTTAAATTTAGTGAGTTCGGAGATAAATTATTAAAACTTTACAAAAATAATCCAGAATTTGTAGTACCTGAAAAAAGATTAAATGAAATCCGTGCTTTTGTGGAGCGAGGGTTACAAGATTTTTCTATCTCTAGACTAACTAATAAAATGCCGTGGGGAGTGCATGTGCCAGGTGATGATAGTCAAGTAATGTATGTATGGTTTGATGCACTTACAAATTATATTTCAACATTGGGGTGGCCAACAGATGTAAAAAACTTTGAAAAGTTTTGGGGCACAAAAGAAAATCCAAATGCAATACAAATTGCTGGTAAAGATAATTTGAGACAACAAAGTGCAATGTGGCAAGCGATGCTCATGGCTGCAGATTTACCTACAAGTAAACAAGTTTTTATAAACGGATTTATAGGAGTTGACGGACAGAAAATGAGTAAGTCAATTGGAAATGTAATCGCACCATTAGAAATGGTAGAACGTTATGGAGTTGATGGAACTAGATATTTACTTTTGACAAAAGGAAATTTTGGAGAAGATAACGATATATCCTGGGATAAGATGGACGCAAAATACAACGCAGATTTAGCAAATGGACTAGGAAATTTAACTGCTAGAATCATTACTCTTGCAGGCGATATTAAATACAATGTACCAAAAGTAGACATCAAACAATTACAAAATGACATAGAAAAAATGTCACTAAATATTGCACTAGAGAGTATTTGGAAAATTGTAGGAGATGCAAATAAATACATAGAAGAAACAAAGCCTTGGGAACTAGGAAAAAAAGATGAAGATGGGTTTGAAAGAGTGATGAAAAAACTTTTAGTTGATTTGCACACGATTTCAATTTTGTTAAAATCATTTTTACCAGAAACAGCAAATAAAATACAAGATGCACTAAAAACAAGAGAAAGAGTGATTCTTTTTGAAAGAATATAACAAAATATATATTATATTTTTAAACAAAAATAAAAAGTAGACAATAAACCGTTTATGTTATACACTAATACTACGATACTACGTAGTATTAGTGTAATTTTAGTTTTTATGTCTAGAAGAAAAATTCAAGATATTAATAAGAATGAACGATTGGAAATAGTAGGTAATTTATTTGATATTGTTACAAATTTAAAAACAAAAAAAGAAACAATAGGCTTCTTAATGGGTTTGGTGTCCCCAAGTGAAATGCTTATGCTTGCCAGAAGGATTCAGGTAGCACAAAAATTATTGGAAGATAAAAGCTATAAAGATATAAGTAGTGAAATGAATGTTGGAGAAGGGACAGTTTCTTCTGTCGCTAGATGGCTGTATGATGAGAATAACCAGATATTTAAGAAACAAATAAAATCTCATTTATCAAAAAACAAAAGAGTAAAAACAAAACAACATTATAGTGATATTTTAAGTCCATATGGACAATTAAAAATTTTGAAAGATATAATAAATAATAAGATGTAACACACTACGATACTACGTAGTATCGTAGTGTGTGTTTAGTTATGTTGATAGATTCGCACGCGCATGTGCATGATGAAAAATTTGATGAAGATCGGGAGGCTGTAATTAGGCGGTCTATTGATGATGGGGTTGAAAAAACTATTACAGTTGGTACGAATGAAAAAACATCGTTAGAGGCAATTGAACTTGCGAGGAAATATAAAAGTATTTATGCGACAATTGGGTTGCATCCATTACATTTATTTGCGACGAGCAATTGTGAACTTGAGGAACAATTTGTGGAGGATTTTGATTATGATAAATATTTAGAATTGGCTAAGGATGAAAATGTGGTAGCTATTGGTGAAGTTGGTTTGGATTATCATCATTTTGGTGATGGTGACGATGTAGAAAAAATTAAAAAAGAACAAAGAAGAGTTTTTATAGAGTTTATCAAAATTTGCAATGAGGTAAATAAGCCAATAGTAATTCACTGTTGGGATGGGTATGAAGATCTTTTGGAGATTCTTGGACAAAATGTCCTCACCCTCAATCCCTCTCCCAAAGGGAGAGGGAGGAGTGGTGTGATTCACAGTTATATTGGTAGCTGGAAAAATGCTCAGAAGTTTATTGATCTTGGTTTTAAAATTGGGCTTAATGGTATTGCTACTTATGGTGAATCGTATGATAAGTTGATTAGAAATATTGATTTAGAAGATTTGCTTTTGGAAACTGATGCACCATATTTACCACCCAGACCGCTACCACGAGAAACTAGATGTGAGCCAAAAGATGTAGTGTTGGTAGCAAAAAAAGTTGCTCAAGTAAAAGAAATTGATGTTGAAGTGGTGGTAGAGCAAATTACAAGAAATACGAAAGAACTATTTAAAATTGAATAAAATTTTAGTTGATTAATCTTGTTACAATTGCAGCAATTAGGGTTACCTTTAGGGTTTAGGTCAAATGTGAT
>CAZHQB010000063.1:0-3819 GCA_964534895.1 uncultured Micavibrio sp. | reverse complement strand
CAGTCTTACGATTTTCTACCGATTTTTGGAAAATTTTATTTTCATTCCAAAATTGTAAAATTTCTTCCTCTACTTGAGGCAATTTTTTACGAGAATCCACTTCTTTAAATGATGTATTTTTTTTTAACATAGCTTTATTAATTACAAAATAAAAAAATCCTTAAAAAACAAATATCTTAAGGACGAATAAATCGTGGTACCACCTCAATTTAGTAATCTATTGATTACCCTTGATTACAGCTATTACGGGCTTACCCGACAGATTCTACTAAGATTTATAATAAACTTTTCTTTCTGCATCCTCTTACTAAAAATAAATTTAGCAAAGTCCGACATTGATATTATCGTCAAAGGATTTTATGTTATTAGCTTACACGAAAAACTATTCTTATGCAATACTAAAAATGAATGATTTTTACTTTACAAAAACTACTTTATACTAACATTACTTTTTTATAGATTTCTAAAGTTTTTTTTGCAGTTTTTTGCCAATCAAAATCTTCAGCTCGTTTTAAACCCCTCTGTCTAAACTCATCTCTTAATTCTTCATCATTTGCAAACTCTATCATCGCTTGTGCAATCTCCTTTGTATCAATTGGGTTAACAAGTTTTGCGGCATTATTAGCAATTTCTGGAGCTGACCCAGCGTTTGTAATAATTGCTGGTGTGCCTGTAGCAAATGCCTCCAAAATTGTTGTGCCAAACCCCTCATATAATGATGGCAATACAAAAAATTCTGCATTCTTAAAAATTGGTATTAATTCATCTCCAATGACATAACCGCTAAATTTAACATCTCTTGCCAATTGCAAATCCCTAACCATATGCTTAATATCTCCCGCAAGCCACCCTGGTTTTCCAGCAATTAATAACTGATAATCACATAATTCACGCCTATTTTTTTTAATACGAGCTTCTTTGAATAATGAAAACGCATGTAGTAATCGTGTTATATTTTTTGACGGTTCAATAGTCCCAAGAAATAAAATATACTTTTTTGTAATACCAAATTTTTTAGGTACATTTTTCCCATTATAATTTTTTATTTCAGCAAAGAATCTTTTATCTAATCCTGAATAAATCACATCAATTGTTTCTGACATTATATTATAAATATTTACTATATCATCTTTGATTATATGTGATACAGCAATAACATGGCTTGCTTTTTGTATCATTAACCGTTTTGTCGTTTTTGCTTGCATCCTTGCAATTTTTCTATAACTCTTAGGAGTTTTAAATACACCCAAGTCATGAACTGTCAAAACTACCTTACCTTTATAGGTAGCCGGAATTTGCACTTCTGTTGAAGTTACATGTAATATATCCAATTTTTCACGAGAAATAATTGCCAAAGCTAATATTTCATTATATACCCCTGGTAAATATTTTTTATAATCAAAAAATGGATAAAACACTATCTTTACGTTTTTCCGTGTAAATTTACGCACATCTTTTTGTCGTACATTTGCATCAAAAAAAATTACATATTCATTTTCATCATCAATTTCAAGTAAATGTCGAATAAGCTGATATGTATAATGTCCCACACCAATTGATTCATTTTTTTGAGGATTTAAAATTTTTCGTGCATCTATTCCTATACGCATATCTTTGTACATCAAAAATTACATTTGTTGTGGAACTTTAATACCCAAAAGGCTAGTACCATTCTTTATTACTTGTGCTACTGCAATAGTTATTGTATTTCTATATGCCGAACGTTCTAATTTATTTATATCAATGATTATGTTATTTGCATAATATGAATTAAAAGTATGTGCTAACTCCAACAAATAATTTGCAATATAATGTGGTGCATATTCTTTTTCAGATCGTTTTACAATATCCCCAAATTGTGCCAAAATCTTCTCAAGATCTTTACTATATTCACATTCATTTTTAAATGATATATCTATATTATTTTCTTTTGCCTTCATTATCACAGATTGACATCTTGCATATGTATATTGTAAATATGGCCCAGAATCTCCATCAAAAGACAGTGCTTCATTCACATCATACACAATATTTTTACCAGTATGCTGTTTAAGAATGCTAAATTTAATTCCAGCAACAGCAATTGCATTTATTGTATCTTTTGTAGCACTATCATATGCACGCTTACTCATTTTTTTTGTCGCAACGGCCTGTGCATTTTTGATAAGTGATTCCCCTGTTATTACATTACCACTTCGTGATGACATTTTGCCAGAAGCTAGTTGCATCATACCGTGAGATATATGTTTTATTTTATTTTTAAACGAAGGTTCTATTAATTCTAGGACTTTTTGCACAACTTTAAAATATTCTTCTTGTTCAACTGCTGTTGTAACTACATATAAATCTGACGGATTTCGTTCTCTTTTTAACATTGCAAGGCCTAATTCTTTTGCTTCATATGTTGGTAAACCTTGTGCTGTTATAAATACACGTTTATGTAACCCGTATTTCTCACCATCAAAAATAATAGCACCATCACTCTCCTCAAATACATCACCAATATACTCACGCACTATATTTTTACCCCTCTGCCACACTTCACTCTCAAAATAATATTCATCAAATTTTGTACCAAGTATTTCATAAATTTTTTCAAAATGTTCAAGAGTTTTGGTTCTGCCTATTTCATAAATCTTCATTAATTCTGAATTATTCTTGGCATAAATTTCTTCATTAATTTTTTTTATTTCCTCTTTTGCTTTTTTGTCAGTTTTTGATGCTGTATGACCATACGCATAAGCTTCTCCAATTTTATCAATATCATTCGGTTCAAAACCTAATTTTTTAAGACCCCACAAAGCTTTAGCGACGTGTGGTCCTACATCTCCTTGATAATTAGCCCGTGTAATATCCGCACCAGAAAACTCAATAATCCTAGATAGTGCCTCACCAATAGTATTACTCATCAAATGGCCTATGTGAAATGGCTTAAATGGATTTGGTTGTGTATATTCTATGGTAATTTTTTTATTTTTTAATTGATTGTTACTTCCATATTTATCTCCTTCATCAATTATTTTTTTAAGCTCCTGTACAAATATATTTCTATTTAATACAAAATTAATATATCCGGGTTGCATAGCTTCAACACTAGAAAATTGTGACATATCCGACTCATTTAAAACTTCAACAAGTTCTTTTGCAATGTCGAGAGGTGTTTTCTTTAATTCTTTTGTCAACATAAATGCAATATTTGTAGTCCAATCACCGTGAGATCTATCCTTTGGACGTTCTACGATAACCTCAGGTATTATAAATTCGCTCCATACATTATCATCTTGAAGTTTTAATATTCCATCATTAATCAATTGTTGAATAGCTTGTTCCATAACACATATTTTAAGCCTTAATTATACACACTGTAACATGTAATCTCTAAAAAATAAAGAGAATACACAACAAACTTGTACATCCTCCGTAAGAAAAACTTATTAATAAGAGTATTATTTGTTTTTTGCTACATCCACAATCCACCATTCCACTGTAATATCTTCATTTGATTGTTTATTAAGTCCAATAATAAAACTCTCCTCATCTACAATATCTTCTACATGTGCAAATATGCTTCTGTCAGCATCTTTTATGGTTACAAATACATGACTGTCTTTTTTGACTGCTTTTGTTTCTACTAAAATATCGAATGTGTGTGCTTTTACGATAGCAGTGCCTACATATGGACTAGTTTTTGTCTGCGCTACAACAAGCTTCCCAGTCTCCACCTCATCAGCCACCAACTTATCTACTGAAAGAATTCCTTTTAGTGTTAAATGTGTTAATTGATTGTCTTCATCCATTTCCATGTTATCTGTTAGGTAT
>CAZHQB010000062.1:0-3822 GCA_964534895.1 uncultured Micavibrio sp. | reverse complement strand
AGGAACTAAAATTCTCCAAAACATAAAAGAAAAAATAAAGATTCAAACAAAAAAAACTATCATGACAATTACAAGCTGTGATCCTCAAATTATGAGGATTTTAAGATAAAAAAATATAGCATATTCACATGAATATGCTATTTTATTGTGTAAATTATCTCATTGTGGTATAATACATACTACAAAGATGAAATCATTGAAAAAATTAACAATTTATAATTTTAACTGTAAAGTAACAGAGTGGGGAAATCCCTAAACTAACAGTTTTATTGTATTCTTACAAATCTAAACACTCCAGAGTATATTTTTTGCCTATGACATTTATCTCAATCTCTCAACTTCGCCTATGTTGTGCTCTATATGACAACAAATTTTAATTCTTCAGTAACTTAAAAGATAATAAAAACTATGCTAGACATATCTCAAAAAAAAGTTCAACCAAACAATAGAACAGAATCAACTTTTATGAGTACACTCTCAGAGATTGTAACCTCACTCTTAAAAATTGCTCAACAAAACATTATTGAACGCATTCAAAAAACAGTTAACGAAACCCTTGAACAAGCAAAACAAACAGTAAATCAGATTATACAAAACGCTGTAGTACTTTTTGCTATTATCTTGTTTGGACTTATTGGATTTATATTTGCAATAACTGGGTTATCATTATGGCTTGGTCAGATAAGTGGATTTGGTGCATGGTTTGGATTTTTAATTATTGGGACAATTGTTTTTATTATTGCATTAATAGCTGGAATTATTCAAACTAATAAACAAGTTTAAATTAATAATTAAATAACAATATTATGACAAAAAAAAAGGAACCTCTAATACAAACAGCTACAAAAATTACAAAAAAAGCTGACCAATTATTAAAAAAAGGAACAGACACATATAAAGACGCTAGTAAAAATGCTACCATAAAATACAATACCGCCAAAGAAGCTGTCGCAACACAATACGACGACGTAAAGCAAAAAGTTGCTGAGGTTACGGAAGCAACAAAAACAAAAACTAAAGAAGTTCGCACAAATACTCAAGCATATGTGAAAAAAAATCCAGAAAAATCAATTGGAATTGCTGCTGGAATTGGGGCTTTAGTTGGCGCTGTTATAGCTCTAATATTCACAAGACGTAAATAATTTGATTAGCAAACAACAAAAATCTCTCATGAATATACAAAACATGAGAGATTTTTATTGTTTTATTTATACACAAGTACAACAAATTCACCTTTTATTTTACCAGTATTATTTTCAAAATATTTTATTACATTATTAATATTATCTCTGACAATTTCTTCATGCATTTTTGTAAGTTCTCTTCCTAGAACAATTTTTGCACCTGGCATTAACTCTTGTAATAAATGTAAATTTTTCAAAACACGGTGCACACTGTCATAATAAATTACTGGCAAATTACTTTCTGACACTTTTATAAAAAATGTCTGCCTGCCTTTTTTATGTGGTGGATAAGCTAAAAAAGTAAATTTTTGCATACTTATTCCTGCTATAGATACAATAGCATTCATAGCCGACGCTCCTGGAATTGGTTCAATCTTAATATTATTTTCAACCCCAAGCGCTACAAGCTTATTACCTGGATCACTTATACCTGGTGTACCTGCATCAGTTACAATTGCTACATTTTTACCATTCTTTATTTCATTAATAATTTCCCCAACTTTATTATCTCTTGTGTGCTGATGATATGTTATCGTTTTCGTTTTAATGTCATAATATTCTAATAATTTATGTGTTACACGCGTATCTTCACATGCAATTAAATCAACATTATTTAAAACATCAACTCCACGAAATGTCATATCACCTAAATTACCAATAGGTGTTGCTACAACATATAGAATACCTTGCGTTATTTTTTCATTCATAAATATATTTTTACATAATTAAACTATAAATTATCCACACAATCTATTAATCCAATTGACCATATCTATTATACACTTTATACTAAAAAAGAGATAATTAATTATTAATAAAAATATTATGCTCAAAGAGTTTAAAGAGTTTGCCCTAAAGGGCAATGTGCTAGATATGGCAGTCGGTATTATCATCGGCGCTGCATTTGGTAAAATAGTCGCATCATTTGTATCTGATATAATCATGCCCCCAATTGGTTTACTAATGGGAGGAATGGACTTCTCAGATCTTGCAATCACACTCAAAGAAGCAACAGCAGATACTGCTGCAGTAACGATGAACTATGGAGTATTTTTAAACTTAGTTATCAATTTCCTAATTGTTGCATTTGCAATCTTTATCATTATTAAACAAATGAACCGCTTCAAAAAAGAAGAGGTCAAAGAAGAAAAAGGTCCAACAGAAATAGAACTTCTAGAAGAAATTAGAGATGCTTTAAAAAAATAATTCATTCTCAATTATATTAAAACCGTGGTTTATAGCCACGGTTTTTTGTATTCAATAATTCCAACAAATTTACATATATATCAAAATTCAACCTTAAGGTATCCGAAGGTCGAATTTTTAATAAATTATTTTCCTAAATTTTTAAGTGCAAATTTTACAATTGCACCGACATCAGTTATGTCTTTTGATACTCCTTCTATAGCATTTCTAGCTTCTGTTACAGAATAACCCATTGATCGCAGAGCATCTATCGCATCACTTTGAGCTAGTGCATCACCTACGGCAGCGTCCACTGGTGCCACGACTTTACCTGAAAGCTCATTTACTACTTTCTTAGCAATCTTTGGTCCTATACCAGACACTTTAGTAAGTATTGAAATATCTTCAGTTGCAATTGCCATCTTGATAGTATTTACATCCGCCACAGCCAAAATCTTTAGGCCTGCCTTTGGGCCTATGCCAGAGACACTTATAAGTAATTCAAATATTTCTTGTTCCTCTGTATGCATAAATCCATAGAGAGCGATTTCTTGCTCTCTCACATGAGTATAGATATTGATATTCACATCCCGCCCTTCTAGGCATTGTTCCATACCCATCTCAGTCAAATAAACCATATAACCCACCCCTCCCACATTGATTATAATTTTATCATTTCCTTTGTTTATTATTTTCCCACTTAAAAATCCTATCATTATATTTTAAAATTGTTAGTAATTAGTTAGTAAGTAGTTTTTAGTATATCATCTTATATAAAACATTGCCAAAAGCAAATATCTGTGCTATAAATAAGAAATGATTGTTTTGACAGATTTCTCAGTTCTGTAGCAATCATATTTTAATGCTCAAAATAAGTAAAGGCGGGCACAAGGCACCGCCACCACTGTCTAATATACTAATATACTAATCTAATATGCCAATTAAAAATTCAGGTAAAAAGTACATGAAAGTGACCGTAAAAAATACCGTAAAAAACCGTAAAATTCGTGGGGCTTACCGATCAGCTATCAAAAATCTAGAAAAAGCGATTGCTGACAGCGACACTAAAAAAATTGATGAGTATCTAAAGCTATCACAAAAAACTCTAGATAAAGCGGTTCAGAAAAAGGTAATAAAGAAAAACACAGCATCTCGCAAAAAATCAAGGCTAAATAAAATGGTTTTGAAAGCAAAAAAATAAACCTACAAAAAACTGCCCTAAGGCAGTTTTTTGTTTCTGGAAAAGTAGTGGACAAACGTGTCTATCAACTACAATACAAAAAAAGCATTGTTGCTTTGCAACAATGCTTTTTATCTACTTTATTTTCTCTAAACGAAAATTATCGTTTAGAAAAATTCTAACATATCTGTGATATGCAGGAATATCCATATTTATATCAATAAGTAAAGAATGATTATCTGTATAAATATACTATCTAAATATGTATTATTT
>CAZHQB010000061.1:0-3933 GCA_964534895.1 uncultured Micavibrio sp. | reverse complement strand
AATGATCAGAATTCAGGCACAATTATTCAAGTAGATACTTTAGCAGGAGAAGATAATGGAAAAAATGACGGGAAGTGTTCTTTGCCAGAGGCACTTTTGGCAGCTAACACTAATGAGGCAATTGATAGTTGTCCAGCTGGCGGAGGTGCTAGTGCGGATACAATAACCATTACCATTCCTGGTAAAATTAAAATTGCTAAAACTTTAAACATTGATTCGGATGTTATTTTACAAGGAAATGAACAAGGTACGATTATAGATGGTTCTAATACTTTTGGAGCAGTTCATTTGGAGTTTGATAATATTTCTTTGTCTAATTTAGAATTTATTAATGTACCTCATAATTCGGTTATTGATATTTCTAGTTACAATGGTGGAGATGACCAAGACGTGAATGAAATTTATTTGAAAAATTTGTATATTCATGATAACGATGCGACAGCCATTAATTACAATAAATTTATTGGAGAGGGTGATAAAGTTGTTCACTTACAAGACTCTAAAATAATAAATAATCACGGAGAAAAAGCGGGAGGAATTTCAGTGGATGAATGTGAAGAAGAAGCTTATTATACTTTTTATATTGACAATTCATTAATAATAAACAACGAAAGTGACGGTGATGGTGGTGGGGTTTATAATGCCTGTGGGCATCTAGTTATTAGTAATTCTAGTATTATTGGTAACACTGCTAGTAGGGGTGGAGGAATATTTATTAACAAAGGGAGAGAAATCTTTTTAAAAAAATCTCAATATGTTTCTACAAAAACTGAAATTTACAACACTACCATTGTCAATAATAATAATAGGGATAACAAAGCAAATGATCAAAAAAAGGCTGGTAGTAAAAAAGAGAAGTCTAAACAAGGAGATGGTATAGGTAAGAGCAAAGCTAAAAAAGGAGGTGGTAAAAGAGAAGGAGGTTCTGGTATCTATATTTTTAATAAAGGCGATGATAATAGTAATTATGCAGAAGTGGTTATTATTAAAAATTCTACCATTGCCAAGAATCAAGAAGGAGGAATTTTTTCCCAGAGTAAAAATGTTAATATTTACAACACGGTAATAGTAAATAATAATGGTAGCCAAGATGAGTTTCAAGATTGCGATGTGCAACAAGGTTGGTATAACAAATCTGGTAATATTGACTCTGATAAAAGTTGTAATTTTAATAGACATAGTCAAGACGTTGGTTTAAATCCTTTAAATGATAATGGTGGAAATACTTCGATTGGTTTATTGGGTAGCAATAATTATATTCTAACCATGTTACCAAATAAAAATAGCTTATTAATAGATAGTGGGGATATGAAAAAATGCTTAAATAATGACGCTAGAAATGTTTCTAGGCCACAGAATAAGGGATGTGATATTGGTGCTATTGAAGTAAAATCTAAGATTGCGAAGATCGGGAGTAGTGGAGATCAAGATGGCGATGGTATTTCCGATAATGAGGAAATGTCCGCACCAAATAATGGTGATGGTAATGGAGACGGAATTCCTGATGCCCAGCAGGACAATGTTACTACCTATAAAGATGATTTAATAGGTGATTATATTACAATGTCTTTGAGCCTTTCCCAGCCCTGTAAGAAAAGTGTTTATGCTACTTATTATAAAGAGAGTGATTTAGCTGTTCAAGATTCACAATATGATTATTTTTTAGGCTTAAATGGTAATAAGGTTAATTGCGGAATTGTTGGAGGAACTGCCAAAATTACTTATTATTGGAATAAAAAATATGATACTAGTAAGTGGCTTTACCGCAAATTTTTAAGTAACAAAAAGAAATATGTTGATTTTTCCAATAAAGTAACTTATGGGATAGCTACGGTGGGAGGAAAAGAGGTAACTACCGTTACTTTTAATATAAAAGATGGCGGTGAATATGACGCCGATGGTATAGCTAATGGCACGATTCTTGACCCTAGTGGACCAGTGTTAATGCAAGACGAAAAGAGTTCCATTGGTAATTATATTTGGCTAGATAAAAACGGTGACGGTAAACAAGACAAGAATGAAAAAGGTTTAGAAGATATTAGAGTAAAGCTAATTTGGTATGGACCAAACGGAAAATATGATCATGGTAAAAAGGATGATAAAGTTTGGCGAACAGATACCAACCATAATGGGCACTATAAATTTGAAAATCTTCCTAAAGGAAAATATAAAGTGATAGTTAAAGAAGAGGATGTAGTAAATTATATTCAGACCTATGATGAAAGTGGCAAATTAGATAATAAAGCTACAGTGGTATTAAGAAATAACGATAAACATACTAAGGCAGATTTTGGTTATAAAGAAGAATATTTAGCAAAAACTGGGGGAAATTTATGGATGCCGTTAGTGGGGATATTTTTAAGTGTAAATATTCTTTTTACTGGATTAGCATTTATAGTAAAGAAGTAAAATGTAAAATTATCAATTTAAAATTATCATGGAAAGTTTTTATTCAGCTTCAGTGGAAATCTTTAAACTCTCTTTTTGTAGGCTGGAAATTATTTTGTCGACGTCTCCATTGAGAATTCCTTCAAGGTTGCTCCAGGATTGTTTGATTCGATGATCAGTAACCCTGTCTTGAGGAAAATTGTAAGTTCTAATTTTTTCACTACGGTCACCGGTACCAATCTGTCCTTTCCGTTGTTCGCTAGATTCTTTTTGTCGTTTTTCTTCTTCAGCTTGCATAATTCTAGACCGTAAAACTTTCATAGCTTGCTCTTTGTTTTGAAGTTGGCTTTTTTGGTCTTGGCAGGATGAAACAATTCCTGTGGGAAGATGAGTAATCCTTACAGCGCTCATAGTTGTATTAACACTTTGTCCTCCTGGACCAGAAGCAGCGAAAGTGTCAATCCTTAAATCTTCCTTTTTAATTTCAATATCAACTTCTTCTGCCTGAGGTAAAACAGCTACTGTAGCAGTGGAAGTGTGAATACGTCCTTGTTTTTCTGTTTCAGGAATTCGTTGGACACGATGCACGCCCGATTCATATTTCATAGTACTATAGACACCTGTCCCAACCATTTCAAAGGTAATTTCTTTATATCCGTTTAAAGCATTAGGACTAGAATTTAATATTTTGATAACCCATCCTTGTTTTTCCGCATAACGAGAATACATCCTGAATAAATCACCAGCAAATAATCCTGACTCATCACCGCCAGCTCCGGCTCTAATCTCCATAATGACATCTTTTTCATCATTGGGATCTTTTGGTTTTAATAACAGGGCCAATTCTTCTTCTAGTTTAGCGATATTTTTGCTAATCATTTCATTTTCTTCTCGAGCCATGGTAGCTAAATCAGCATCATCGGATGAGGCAGCCATAGTTTCATTTTCAATAAATTGTTTTTGGTTTCTAGATAAATTTTCTGACACCTCTATTATTTTTGAAAGTTCAGTTTTTTTATTATTTAACTTTTTAATTTTTGGACCATCAGAAAAATTATTGGGATTAGCAATCTCAGTTTCAATTTTTTCTAATTCTTTTTTTAATTCTTCAATATCTGGCATGTCCCTATAAATTTATCCACCTAAGGCGGGATCCGCCCAGGGCGGACAAATTATCTACAAATCTACAAATATTATTTTTTAAGTCTATAGATAAAATTGTGGTATGATTTGATTTTAAAATATTATTTATTGTATATGTCTTAAATATATATTTTAGGTTTTGTAGACATTGTAAGTTTTCGACTATTTCATCTACAATAAATCCCGTTTAGTTATAGTATAACATAAAACGGGATTTATTTAAGAGTGCCTATTTTGCTGTTGCCTTTGTTGTGATTTTCTTAGTTGACTTTTTGGCAGAAGTTTTCTTAGTTGTTGTCTTAGCCGGTTTTTTGGCTTTGGATTTTTTCTTAGCAGAAGCTTCTTGTTCTGCTTTCATTTTTTTAGCCATTTCAATTTTCTTATTAAATCGATCTACTTGAC
>CAZHQB010000060.1:0-4032 GCA_964534895.1 uncultured Micavibrio sp. | reverse complement strand
ATAACTATCTATTTATATAAATATAATAAAGAATTTTTCCAACTTGCGCAACAGGCATAAAATGTTTACTATATAAATTATAATCTATATAATGCTATTTTATGACACAACAAGACACAAAATATAAAACTCATTGGCACTCTTTTTGGTTTGGTTTTATGAGTGCACTTTCTATTGTATTGTTCCTACTTCTAATTAGTACCCTAACAGAACATATTTCATTTAAAAAACTTCCTAAAAAAGATACAACTATAAAAAAATCAACCAAACTCAAATCACTTCCTCTATCTTCAGAATCTTTTAAACAATTTATACAAGAAAACAATATAGACAGAAAAAAATTTGATACATGTCTAAATAATAAAAAACATGAAGTGGATGTGCAAGATGATATCAATAGCGGAAAAGAAGCTAATGTAAAAGGCACCCCCCATAGTTTTGTACTCATTGATAATGCTATTTATGAAATCCCCGGAGCTTACAGTGAAAAAGGTATGCGAGAATTTTTTAATGATTTACTTGCTAATAAAAATCCACGTGCAAAAGATATAAGCAAAAAAATCAAACTTAAACCTGTTGACTCTAATGATTGGATTCGTGGTAATAGCAATGCTCGTATAACAGTAATTGAATATTCTGATTTAGATTGCCCTTTTTGTAAACAATTTCATAAATCTGTAATGAACTTAGTAAAGGATTACCCAAAAGATGTACGATGGATATTTCGTCATATGCCAATTGATAGGCTTCACCCAGATGCCCGTCGCAAGGCTGAGGCTTCTGAATGTATCGGTGAGATTGGTGGCGTGGATACTTTTTGGAAATATATTGACACAGTCCTTGGACAATAAATTGATTTTTAATAATAATGTTTTGTAATTTACTTTACAAAACATTATTTTAATGATATTCTGACTTATAATTATACAAGTTTCCTATGTTAGAATTTTATTCTTCACATCAAAGCCTATTTGCCTTTTTCACACTTGTTACATTTATTCTTTCATTTGTAGCATTGATGATGGCGATTATTGTTGTTATACGTACAAAAAAAATACTCGAGACAACAAAAATACTTTTTACCGGAAAGAGTGGTGCCGATTTAGAAGAAATAATTGTAGCTCATACAAACAAATTAAATGATTTTGATAAAGAAATTCAAGAACTGTTTGATATATCGAACACAATTAATACTCACTCAAAAAAATGTTTAAGTAAAGTTGGGCTTGTAAGATTTGATCCTTTTGGTGATCGTTCTGGTAATCAAAGTTTTGTTATTGCACTATTGAATAGCAAAAATAATGGACTCATTTTATCGGCATTACACACAAGAGAAGGTACACGTGTTTATACAAAACAAATCAGTAATGGCCAATCTAAGGCTATTGAATTAACTAAAGAAGAAATAGAGGTGCTTAGACAAATACAATAAATTATTAATATTATATTACAATGACTGCAAATGAGAAAAATATAAAAATACCTTCTATCGTTACTGTAAAAAGATTTGCAGAGATTCTCAATATTCCAACTACTGAACTTATTACTGAACTCATGCAAAACGGGATTATGGCAACAATCAATGAAGAAATTGATTTTGACACAGCTGCAATTATTTCTCAAGATTTAGGATATACTGTAACAGAAGATCTTGAAGTAGCTGATGACGAAACTGTCACACTTGAAAAATTATTAGACATCTGTGCAAAAGAAGAAAAATCTGATGAAAAATTAGAACAACGACCTCCAATAGTTACAGTTCTTGGTCACGTTGATCATGGTAAAACTACATTATTAGATACTATCCGCAAAGCTTCTGTAGCTAGCGGTGAGTCTGGTGGCATAACTCAACATATTAGTGCTTATCAAACCAAAAAACGTGGTAAATTAATCACTTTTATTGACACACCAGGTCATGAAGCTTTTGCTGCTATGCGTGAGAGAGGTGTATCCATTGCTGACATTGCGGTACTAGTTGTTGCTGCTGACGACGGTGTTCGCCCACAAACAAAAGAGGTTATCACTTACCTGAAAGAGAAAAACATTCCAACAATAGTTGCTATTAACAAAATTGACAAACCAAATGCAAATCCTGCACGCGTAAAACAAGAACTTGCTGAACATGATATTGTTATTGAAGAATGGGGTGGTGATGTAATGTGCAATGAAATTAGTGCAAAAAATAATATCGGCATCACAGATATATTAGAAAGTATTTTGTTATTAGCCGAAGTATCTAATTTTCGTGCAAATACATCTCGCGATGGACTTGCTGTTGTACTAGAATCTCACAAAGATCCTCAAAAAGGACCTGTGGCTACAGTAGTTGTTAAAACTGGAACACTTAAAGTTGGCCAAGATGTAAATGCTGGCAAGACCTATGGTCGCATTCGTCATATGGAAAATCACCGTGGTGAGTCAGTAGAAAAAGCTACACCTTCAACTCCAGTAACAATTTTTGGACTTGCTGATACAACACAAACTAATGATATATTACAAGTCGCACATGCAAAAAAAAGTGCACGTATAAAATCACAAGAAGTTGCAACAAGGTTAGCTGGTGATAAAAAAAATATAAAAACTATTACCAATAATGATAACATCCCCAAACTTAATATTATTATCAAAGCTGATGTAGAAGGTTCAATAGAAGCAATTGAACAAATTTTAGGTACAGTTCCACAAACAAAAGTAACAGTAGATTATATTGATACTGGTGTTGGAAATATTACAGAGTCTGATGTTCGTATGGCTAATAGTTCTGATGCAATAATTTATGGGTTTAATGTTTCAGCAAGTCCAGTAGCAAAACGTATGGCTGAAGACGACAAAGTATCAATATTAACATATAAAGTAATATACGAGCTTGTTGATAATATTAAAAATAAATTGCTTGCTATGTTACCAGATGAAATTGAAAGAACTGATATAGGAGAACTCGAAGTATTAGGAATATTCTTTACAGAAAAAAATAAAATGATTATCGGAGGCAAGGTAGTAAAAGGTAAAGTAATCGCTAAAAATGTAAAAATTGATGTTTATAGAAAAGATAACTTAATAGGAACTGGTGAATTACTAAATTTGCAACACGATAAAGTTGATATTGATAAAGTAAAGAAAAGTCAAGAATGTGGTATAACATTTGCAGGTGATACAAAAATTAAGGTTGGCGACAATTTAAAATTATATACAGAAATTTTAAAAGATAAGGAACTATAATAACCTCTGTGCAATCTATTATTGTATTAATAAATTTCATCTCGAAACAAAAAGTTTTGTACTTACATATTTTTCTACTCAATCTGGAAATACCACTACTATGCGACCACTATTTACCTTTGCAGAAATTTTAAATAGAGCCAATAGCGCAGCGCCCCTACTTATACCAACTGACACATCTTTTTTTGAATGATGTGACAGGCCATTTCAAATACCTCCCCTGATTCAATCATTACTTTTTCATCAATTAAATTTTTATCATAAATATCTGGCGCAATAGCTTCTTCTAAATTTTTTAATCCTTGAATATAGTGACTTCTACAGGATGTGCTTCTATTATCTTTTATGTTTATTAAATTCTCTGAGTCCCTCACCTACTTCCATTAAAGTTCCGGAAGTGGATTTAATAATAATTTTATCTTTAGTTAATTCTCCTATTTTTTTAGCCTGCTCTATCATCACAAGTACATTTCCATCTTTTATAGAACCACCAAGACTTTATCCTTCTAATTTTGCAAAAACTTCTATATTTTTATTTTTTATAATATTATTTATTTTTATCATTGGTGTATTACCAATCATTTCCAATATATTATTGTAAGTCATAATTCATTATTAAAATTTATAAAGTAACCAAAAAAACCCTCATTAAATTTGAGAGCTATTATTTTTAGTTTTACATTACAAAAATGACAACTCTCATAAACAAGAGTTACAACAACACTGCGTATTATTTACATGTATTTTTATCATATCTGCCTAACATATTTATAAATGATTTGCAAAATATAAAAAGAGCCTCACATAAATATA
>CAZHQB010000059.1:0-4077 GCA_964534895.1 uncultured Micavibrio sp. | reverse complement strand
TATTTAATACTATAAAACATAATTTAAAATATATGAATAAAAAAACAATCATAATCTTAATAATAATTATATTAATCACAAGTATCGCGGGTATTTTTTGGTATATAAATAATAGTCAAAAGTCAAAAGTAGAAAGTCAAAAATTAATGGAACAAAAAAATGATAAAGTGCAAACACATACCACAAAAACAAAAAATGACAACACCAAGAAAGTAACAGCAGTTAAAATAAAAAATATAGAAAACGAATTGTGGGCACAATTAGAATCTGAAGAATTGACAGATAATAGAGATAGAAAAAGTTTTATTATTGAGGAGGTTAATGATGATGAAACTGTTGCACTTGGGACATTCCAAAATAATAATATTAATGTTTTTGCTTATAGATTAACCGTTAAGGATGCATGGACAATAGAGATTTCAAAAGTGGGACCTACTTGTTCAGCACTAATAAAATTAACTTCTATACAAATTAATTTTATTCAACTACGATATTTTGGAAATTGTATTGATTATGATGAGCATGGTCATTATTATGAAAAAAACATAAAGATTCTTTAATTATGGGAATATTCTTACATATTTTCATATGGAATAATTTTTTGTTTTTTTAACAATTTTTTATAATGGAGGTTTCAAATGAAAAATGTCGCATTGTTAATTTTAGTTTGTTATTCGTGGTTGTTTGGTAGTAATGATGTGATTTATGCAGATTGTAAACCGCAATGTTTAGCGTGGGTACAATCACAAGTTTCTAACTTAGGTGGGGGATATGGTAATGCACATGGTTTATGGAATAATGTTTCAGCAAGAAATAACGGTTGGCGGAAAGTTGCTAAAGGTGTCTCAGAAAAACAAGGTAACTGTGTAGATCAGGGTACGAATTTAAAATTAAATATTCGTGTAAAGGTTAAAGAAAAGGAAAATTATGAATGGAATGATGTATGTGTAGATTTGTATTATCCAGAAAATGAGTTGGGTGGTTTTTTGGTTTTAGATGTTGTATAATTTGAAATGAACATATAAAGTATATGGCAAAAATTATAAAACAAAAATCACATATTAATTTAGAAGGTATAGAAAAAACATGTCCATTATTTTTTTCATGGGATGTATTTTTCAATCATATTGTTTTTGTGGCCTTGTATTTGTTAATTTTTCGATTATTTTTTACATTTTTGTTTGCTTTTATTTTTGCTCAACGTTGGCATGTTGAGAAAATTTGGGGTTGGTTTCCTATTGTGGCATTTAATTCTAGTATGGAGATGTTTACAAAGATGAATTCTTATGCAATTGTTGTTACCGGGGTCACGGTTTTATCTTTTTTTATTTTTCAAATATTTGCGCATTATCAAGCGCAACGCAGGTATAAAATATATGCATGGTATACTGGTGTGGTCATGCTTTTTGTGCAATATTTAATACTTATTTTTATTAATTCTAAAATAAAATTTTCGATTGACACCCATTTGTGGTTGCTATTTGTGAGTTTTGTTGGGATTGCTACAGTATTATTGTATTTTTGGTATAAATATATCAGGTGGTGGAAATTTAAAAGATATTATAAAAAACAAATAAAATTAAATAATAATAAAAAATAATATGCATAATTTACATGAATATTTAGAAAAGGCAAAAGAAGACGGTAGAGCGATAGGGCATTTTAATGTTTCAAATGTGGAAGCTTTATGGGCAATATTTGAAGCGGCACGAGACTTGAAGCAACCTGTAATTATAGGTGTGTCAGAAGGTGAGAGAAAATTTATAGGAGTTAGGCAGGCTGCATCACTTGTGCAGAGCATTAGCAATGAATTTGATTATCCTATTTTTATGAATGCTGATCATACTCATGATGTTGCTGGTACAAAATTATGTATGGATGTTGGTTTTGATAGTGTGATGATTGATGGTTCAAAGTTGGGATTCGATGAAAATGTAAAAATTACTAAAGAATGTACAGAATATGCTGATAGAATTGCTCAAGAAGAGGGAAGAACTGTTTTAGTTGAGGCCGAGTTGGGATATATTGGTTCCTCAAGCGCTTTGTTGGAAGAAATTCCAGATGGTGCAGGAAAAGATAAAACAACACCAGAAATTGCTCAGAAATTTGTAGAAGAAACAGGGATTGATATTTTTGCCCCGTCAGTTGGAAATATTCATGGTATAGTAAAAAGTGGTAATCCACATATTGATGTAGAATTAGTTACTAAGATTGCAAAAGCAGTGGACTGTTATTTAGTTTTACATGGTGGAAGTGGAATAAGTGAAGAAGATATAGTAGGTGGTATCAAAGCTGGTATTTCGATTGTGCATGTAAATACAGAAATACGTAAAGCATTTCGTGATGGTTTAGAAGAATCATTAGCACAAAATGATTCTGTTGCTCCGTATAAATATATGGACTTGCCACGCAAAAAAGTTTATGATGTTGTGTATAATAAGATAAAATTATTTGCAGGTTTAGAATAAATATATATTGCAGGAACTTGTTTATCACCGGTTTCACATATTTAAAAACATGATGGACCGAGGCACAACCTTGCTCTTGTGCAAAATCTTTTGTTATTTTGATTAGAGTGATGGAATATGGTGAATTCTGACATTTAATAGTAGGTAATTATTTATGATTATATTTAAAATTATGAGACGGTCTTTTTTGTTATTAATATTAATTTTTGCGGTATTCGTAAATAATAATGCTTTTGTGTATGCGAATACGAAACCGGAAATTATTGTCTTTGTAAGAGAAGGTTGCGGTAATTGTGCTAAAGAAGAAAAATTTTTAACTTCAAATAAATTTGTAAAGGATAATTATAAGGTAAAATTGTTGAATATAAATAAGGCAGTTAATAAATCTGAATGGAAGACCATTGTAGATAAATATGGTTTATCAAAGGTTACGCCAATTACATTGATTGGAGGTGAAGTATTGGTAGGTTTTGATAAAAATATAACAAAACAGAAAATTTTAAGTATTGATAATACTTCTTCTGTTTATGATATGGATTTCTACTTACAAAATAATAATAGTGTTGCTGAGATAAGTGATGATTTTACTTGTTCTGTTGATAGTGCTTCAACCTGTTCACTTAGTCAAAGTGAAACATTGCAGGATAAATCCATCATGATTTTGCCGTTTTTTGGCGAAATCAATATTAAGGAAACATCTCTTATTACGATATCCTCTGTACTTGGATTTATAGATGGATTTAATCCTTGCGCAATGTGGGTTTTGCTTACATTTCTCATTATTTTATCTCAAATAGGAGATAAAAAAAAGATGATTTATTTAGTAGGACTGTTTATATTTGCTGAAGCTGTGATGTATTTTTTTATATTAAATGTTTGGTATCAAACATGGGATTTTATAGCATTGGATAATTTGGTAACTCCGGCAGTTGGAGTATTAGCTCTGGGTTCAGGAGTTTATTTTTTGTATAAATGGTATAAAAGTAATGGACAATTGACTTGTGATGTGACAAGTTTAGAACATCAACAGAAGACAACTCAAAAAATAAAAGATGTAGTATCAAAACCAATTACTATTATTACAACTCTTGCCGTGCTAGCACTCGCATTTTCTGTAAATATTATAGAATTTGCTTGTAGTGTTGGGATTGCGCAATCATTTACTAAAATACTAGAATTAAATGATTTATCATTTATTGGAAGACAATTTTATATTTTTATTTATACATTGTTTTATATGGCAGATGATTTTCTAATTTTTGCTTTAGCGATTTTTGGTTTTGGAAAATTTCATACAGTAGGTACTAAATATTCTCATCTATCAATGTTGATTGGAGGAATTCTGATGTTAATATTAGGATTTTTATTATTATTGCGACCAGATTTGTTAATGTTTGGGTAAATTTACAAGTATTGACTCTTGTTGTATTATGTGGTAGTATTTAATGTTCGTTAATTCAACAAAGGAGATAGAATTATGAAGGAAAGTGTTGCATTTGAACAACTGAGCATCGGAGATTTTTTTAGTTGTGATATAGCTCTTTGTGGAGAAGGCTTGCGACCAAACATTGATCCGTTTGTGTGGGTCAAGGTATCTAATGCATTAGGT
>CAZHQB010000058.1:0-4219 GCA_964534895.1 uncultured Micavibrio sp. | reverse complement strand
CTTAATTCTTATGTGCATGCTTATTATACAACTATACAATTGTTTAGTTGTATAGGTTGTTATGTAATGGTTTTAATTTTTGCTTCGATTGGTTTTGTAGATAAGTTTAAGAGAATAAGTAAATATAAATTTACTACATCTCTATAATATTAAAGCTACTGCTTTATAATTTAAATAGCCAAAATATAAATTATATATTTAAAACTCCTCCATACATTTCTATATTTTTTATAATTTTATGCCATTTTACTAACTCTTTATACCAATCAAGTGTAATAGATTGGGTATTTTTTTCTAATTCGCCACTTTCTAATTTGTCTACAATTTCTTGAGCACCTTTTTGTGCATTCCATTTAGCTTTCCAGTTTAATCTTTTTTCAATTTTATCAAATTTTACAGAGTAGCTTCTATGATCAGGGTCTCCATACCACTCTATTTCAACTTTTTCACCAATTTTATCTCCAACAGTTTTTGCAATTTGTTCACCCAATAAACCAAGTTGATAATTATTCTCTTCACTACCAATATTAAATATCTCACCATTTATTTTTTTGGTATCTACTTCAAGTAAAAGTGACATAACATCTGTTGTATCTTGAATATGAACCATTGGTCTATACTGTTTACCGTCTCTCATTAGAGGAAGTTTTTTGGTTTTCCAAGCACCATATGTCATTCCATTGATTGCTAGATCAAATCTCATTCTTGGGGAGTATCCAAATACAGTTGCTTGACGCATAACTGTAACACAAAAGTTATCATCAGACAGTTTTAATACTCCTTGTTCTGCTTTTTCATTTGCTTTCGCATATACGGTTAAAGGATTAGTTGTTGCTGTTTCATCAACTTTTTTGTCTTGAAAACCATAAATGCTACAACTTGATGGAAGTATATATCTTTTAACGCCTGCTTGTTTTGCTATATTTGCTGTTCTTACTCTACTTACATGATTTATTTGCCAAGTAGCTTCTTCAAAAAGTTCTCCACTAGGGTCATTAGAAATAGCCACAAGGTCAATTACAAAGTCTACATTAGCGAATATTTCAGAATTAATTCGTCTTGTATCTTCTTGAATAAGTATAAGATTTTTATTTTCTTGTAGTTTTTCTTTACCAAAAAAGAATCTATCTACTGCTTTTACTTTATAGCCTTTTGAAAGTAATTTTGGAACAAGAACTGAACCTATATAACCACCTGCACCTGTAACTAATACTGTTTTCATGAGTTTTCTCCATATATAAAGTTATTATCTACATCTTTTAAGAGTGGAGCATTTTTGTCTTTATCTGACAAAATTGGATTACTCCATTCCCAATTTATATTAATTTCTGGGTCATTCCATCGTATTGATCTATCATGTTTTGGTGAATAATAGTTATCTACTTTATATAGTAGATGAGTATTTGGAACCAAAGTTAAAACACCGTGAGCAAAACCTCTTGGGACAATTATTTGACGAAAATTATCTGCTGTAATTAAAGCGGAAATATACTTACCATAAGTTGGACTACCCTTACGAATATCTACTACAACATCTAAAATAGCACCAGTTGCTGTTCTAACAATTTTTGTTTGTGCCATTGGTGAAGTTTGGAAATGTAAACCCCTTAATGTACCTGCCTCAACACTGAGAGAATGATTATCTTGAACAAAATCAAAATTTAAACCAAGATCTTTTAAAATTTTTTTTGAATAACTTTCCATAAAAAACCCTCTATGATCTCCAAAAACTTTAGGTTCTAATATTACAACCCCTTCTAATTTAGTTTTTATAATTTTCACTTACTACTCTCCTTTTTAGTATGATTATCAATTACCCATTGTACAAATAAAAACTACTTGTAAATAGATGGTATATTGAATTTATAAATGAATTAATTTTATTTCGCCATTATCTACAAAATATTGTAGGAACTGTTCGGTTTCAATATTTAGTAACTGTATTATAAAGCCTTTACTTATAATATTTAATAGCTATTTTTCATAAAAAATAGTTTTTATTCTATTTAACTATTTCTTTTTATATGTGATATTTTTTTAGTTTTGTAATGCTTTTTTCTTTATCTCTTGCCATGCTCTTAATGCCAATGTGTCTGGAATATCTATGTCATCAAAAGTAATCTCTTCTCCTGCTTTAATATCTCTTTTTATTGTAACATTTGCCATCAATCCAATAGGAACATGATTAGGGTGTTCTTTTATTTTTACAGCTATACCACGGACATCAAAGCTACCAATTCCTTTTTTTATTTTATCACCTGCTTTAAGGTCTCTTTTGGCTATTGTAGTAGTGCTAATAGTAGGATTTGCACTATTATTCAGTAATACTTTTCCCCCACTTAAAATTCTATTTATTGTTCTTAAAATTTCAAAATGGCATAAGTGATAAGGTCTTTCAAAGACATAATAAGGACCTTCTCCCATTTTATAGTATCTTAATGCAGCATGTTGATTTTCATTAATTTCTGCTGCTATAAATACCCCAGGTCTTAAAGATGGTGAAATAATATAATCACTTATAGGCTGACCAATTTCTTTAGCTTTTTTTGCTAACTCTATACCACCTTCATAGGTATCATCATAAGCAGGTCCTAAGAGATCATCTTGTGCAATTGTAGCACCAAGACCATTAGCAACCAATGTTTGCTCTATTTGAACTTTTGTACCATCTGTAAAAGATGTAACCATATCAAGGCTAATTCCAGACTTTTTACCCCAATAGGTCATATCTTCCAACGTTGGATTATGATTTAGGAAACCTTTAATGTTTCCATATACAAGAGGTTTAAAACCCATTGTTGTAACCTCTTCATGAAGCATTGCCAAAACACCTGGCTGATCACCTTCTGCTTCTGTAAGAATTCCTTTGTCTACAAAATAAGATCCTACAGTTGCTTGAAATTCTGCATCCATAGTAACTACAGGGATATTTTCTTTGAATATTTTATCAATTGTCTCTGCAGCATAAATTGTATCTCCACTGCTTTCTACTATTAAATCTGAGTTTTCAATTAATTCATCAAGACTATTAGTCAAATACTCTGGCATAAAATAGTCGCTTCTGCTTTTTATATCAGTTCTTGTTAATACTTTTGATAAAGTGTACTTAGGATTGTCATGCAATAGTTTTGCTAATCCTTCAGCAATGAAACCTGAACCTATAATTCCAATTTTTTTATTCATTATTACACCTTTTTAATAATTAATTAAATTTCTCTTTTGCTATCTCTAATAAATATTGACCATATTGAGTTTTTTTCATAGGTTGAGCTAACTCAACAAGCTTATTGCTGTCAATCCATCCTTTATTATAGGCAATCTCTTCAATACAAGCAACTTTAAAACCTTGTCTGTTTTCAATATTTTGAATAAATTGACTAGCTTGAGCTAAGCTTTTGTGTGTTCCTGTATCTAACCATGCATATCCTCTTCCCAATAATTCAACAGTAAGTTTTTTCTTTTTTAAATATTCTTGGTTTATTGATGTTATTTCGAGTTCGCCTCGATTAGATGGCTTAATTTTCTTAGCAATATCTATGACACTATTATCATAAAAATACAATCCAGTTACTGCATAGTTACTTTTTGGGTTTTTAGGTTTCTCTTCTATTGATAATACTTTATTGTTATCATCAAATTCAACTACACCAAATCGCTCAGGATCTTTAACATAATATCCAAATACTATTGCTCCATCATTTAATTTTGCAGCTTTTTCAAGTCTTATGGTAAAGCCTGGACCATAATATATATTATCTCCTAATATTAAGCATACATTGTCATCACCAATAAACTCTTTGCCTATAATAAAAGCTTCTGCCAAACCATTAGGTTTATTTTGAATTGCATATGTAATGTTAATACCTATTGAAGAACCATCATTTAAAAGTTTTTTGAAGCGTGGAATATCTTCTGGTGTAGAAATGATTAAGATATCCCTTATTCCTGCTAACATTAATATAGAAAGGGGATAATATATCATAGGCTTATCATATATAGGTAATAGTTGTTTTGAAATAACCTTTGTTATAGGGTATAACCTTGTACCACTTCCTCCAGCTAATATAATGCCTTTCAAACCCCTATCCTCCTTTTTATGAAATAATTATATCATAATAAACAAGTTTTATGTATAAATTGATAATTTATTTATTAAATTATTCAACTGTAACACTTTTAGCTAAATTTCTTGGCATATCAACATCATTACCGAGTCTAA
>CAZHQB010000057.1:0-4329 GCA_964534895.1 uncultured Micavibrio sp. | reverse complement strand
AAGCCTAACAGACTTATATGGACAAACTGATAAGTTATCTTCACAATCAGATAAAGTTATAAAGGATATACTAGCAGTGCAAAAAGATGCAAATGATAATGCAAACATACTTGTAAGTATACAAAATAGGATAGATGTAGTAGAAGAGGGGATGAATATATTAAAATTACTTGGAGTAACAGATTTAACGAAATTGAAAACACTACTTGCAATAGATGCAGATAAACTTATTTATACAAATGAAAAAGGCAATCTGGTATTAAATGGAATAGTTGTAGCTAAAGAAATTAAAACAAATAATATTATAATTACGGGAGATGTAAAAAATTCAATAACTGGAGAAAATAAAATTGATGAAGGGACTTCTGAAGTGTTCATACCAACAACAGCAGTTAAAAATGATAGTAGGATATTTATTACTCCAAAAGGAGGAGTTATTGCACAAACATTGTCCATATTACAGATCGATGAAGAAAAGGGTTTTTATGTAGTAGTTGCACAGCCAGTGTCGAAACCCATACTATTTGATTGGTTTATTGTGGAAGATCAAGTAACTAGCGAACAGTAATAATATACAGGGTATAGCAATTAATCAAGGTGATGTTGCTAGAGACAAGAATTCAATATAATATTTTTTTAGAAAGTATTTTTGAATAAACTAAATAGATAATAATAAACTTAAGTTTAAATATAGTAGAATGAGAATATTTATGTGGTTTCAAAATGTAGATAATATTAAGAAATATTTTTTGTTGTTTATTGTGATTGTATTTTTGTGGAGTCCTTTTGTGGTGTATGGTTATTATATTATTGATGATATCCCAAATATAGGAGATGATGGATTACGTCCTAAAGATGATATTAATAATGGACAAGCTAAACAAGTAGTTAAAGAAGTAACAACAGATGTCACAATAACAGAAACAACAAAAACAATTGTAACAACAACTATTACGAAATATAAAACTCCAGTTCAATTTATAAGTGCAGTAGGTGTCATGACGGGAGCTTCAATGGCAATTGCGGGAACTACAGTACCATTTTTTGCCACAACACCAACAATGATTCAAGATTTACTATTTTTAAACTTTTTTGGTTTATTTCTGAGACGTAAAAATAAAAAACGATGGGGAGTTGTTTTTGATATTGATACAAAACGACCAGTGCCAGCAGTAAAGGTTACTTTGTTTGATAGTCAAATGAAAGAACTTGAAACAACATATTCAGATAAAGAAGGAAGGTTTGGCTTTTTAGCTAAGGAAGGAGTTTATAGATTAGATGCTTATAAAAACAATTATGAGTCTGTGATGCAAAAATATGAAGATGAGGTATATGGCACACTTTATGCTGGGGATGAAATTAGTGTTTTAGACAATGAGGTATTAAGAGTAAATATTGCATTACGTTCTACAACGATTAATTGGAAGCAATATGCCAATAAAAAGGTTATAGCCTATACAAGTACATGGTCGCTAGTCAAAAAATATCTATTTACGACGCTTTACTGCATTGGATTTATTGCAACAATTATAATTACATTTTTTTATCCATCTATTTTCAATATTATATTAATTATAATAAATGTTGTATTTTTTGTTGTAGTTTATTTTATTAAAAAGAAAGATCATGGAAATGTGATGTTGGATAATAAAAAACCAGTACCGTTTGCAGTTGTAAATTTATATAATAAAGAAGGAAAAAAAGAAGCATTTGCGGTAACTGATGTAATTGGAAGGTACTATATGTTGGTAAATAATGGACAATATATGTTAAAGGCTTCAGGACAGTCTATGGGAGAGATGACAAGGCAAAGACAATATGAGGTTAATATAAATGATGGATTTATGAATAAGGATATTATTTTGAAATAGAATATTTGAAATTATGGTTGTATTAGGGTCTATCTTATTAGATCAACAAGTTTAGATGTTATCTTTACTTGTTTATAGAAAATTAGCACTCTTGGGCGGGGATTGCTAATTTTTATTTTTTGTGATAATATTTATATTAATAGTTAAAGTTACAAAAATATGACAAAAGATTTTTATGAAATACTAGGTGTCACAAAAGATGCGTCTGAAGCTGAAATTAAAAAGGCTTATCGTAAAATGGCACATAAATATCATCCAGATAAAGAAGGTGGAAATGAAGAAAAATTTAAGGAGGTAAATGAGGCTTATCAGACATTATCTGATAGCACAAAACGGTCACAATATGATCAATTTGGTCAGACATTTGGTGGTACTGGTAGTGGAACAGATAATTCTGCTAGCGGATTTGGGGGCTTTGATTTTTCTGGTTTTCAACAAAGTGCGGGAGGACAGGGGTTTGAATTTAATTTTGGTGGTGGAGGTGCAGAAGATATTTTTTCTGAAATGTTTGGTGGTAGTAGGCGAGGTGGCAAACGTGGTCGTGATGTGCAGGTTGATATAGAAATTGATTTTTCAGAAGTAATTAAAGGTGCAATTAAGGAAATTTCTGTGTATAAATCAGTATATTGTAGTAAATGTAATGGTAGTGGTGGTGAACCTGGTGCAAAAGAAGAAATATGTAAAACATGTGGAGGGAGTGGACACGTGCAGAAAACAATGCAAACAATCCTTGGTACAATTGCACAACAAGCCGTATGTGATGATTGTGGTGGAAAAGGTAAAACATTTGATAAAAAATGTACTAAGTGTAAGGGTGTGGGTTATTATCGAGAAGAAGTAAAAGAGACAATTGATATTCCAGCTGGCATCAACGATGGTCAGTCTATTGCAATTGCAGGTAAAGGAGAGGTAGGTCAAGATGGTGCTATGGCGGGAGACTTGATTGTTACTGTGCATGTTAATCCAGATAGTCGTTTTGTACGTGATGGATATGACATTCGCACAAAGATTCATATAAATTTTGCTCAAGCGGCTCTTGGTGATAAAATTGATGTTGAGACTGTAGATGGAATAGTAAAGATGAAAGTGCCTGCAGGCACACAGTCAGGAGAGGTTTATAAAATAAGAGGTAAAGGTGTGCCGAAATTACGAAGTATAGGCCGTGGAGATCATCTAGTTGAGATTATTGTTGATGTACCAACAAAGTTATCACGAAAACAAAAAAAGATTGTAGAACAACTAAGGGAAATATTATAGTAATAGGAGAGAATTTGTTGTTGTTTACTATAAGAAATGACAATAAATATTATTATGTTTTTATTTAGTCGCAAGAATTATTAACATCATTCACATTTTAATAAATGCTTTTTATAATTTATTTGCAAGCTTAATAAATTATTATCATGAGGTATTACTAAACAATTTTTATATTGATTGTAAAAATTTTCCAAAACTAAATAAATTGTGATATAATAAAACAAATAATAAAAAATAAAATTCCCCAAATGTCTTTAATAAACATAAATATTAAAAGCAATAAATTAGTTGTATTTACATTGATAATAGGTATTTGTATTTTTAATATAAAAAATACATTAGCAGCTCCAGATGCTGAACTTACATATCATGGTAAATTAACAGATACAAATAATGTAGCAGTATCAGATGGAGACTATAATTTCACATTAACCATATATGATGCAAGTTCAGGGGGAACATGTCTCTGGAGTGCAAGGGGATCTTGTTCTTCACCAAGTTCAAAAACAGTGGCAATAGAAAAAGGGATATTTTCTACAACTCTAGGAGAAAGTGGTGACAACTCATTAAACTTAGATTTTACACAGAACTATTATTTAGATGTAAAAATAGGCTCAAATCCATCAATGAGTCCAAGAAGAAAAATAACTCCGACAGGCTTTTCTCTAAATTCAAATAGATTAAATGGTTTTACATCTGACCATTATTTAGACACAGGAACAACAACTCAAACAAAAAATGGTAATTTATCAATAAATGGAGATTTTAGTGTAAATGCAAATGATTTTTCTGTAGATACTGCCACAGGAAATGTAGGAATAGGAGTAAGTACATTTGCAGAAAAGTTATCTGTGGCAGGAGCGATAACTCTAGGTAATACAGCTAATGCAAATACGGGAACAATTAGATGGACAGGAACAGATTTTGAAGGATATGATGGAACAAATTGGAAATCATTAACTCAATCAGGAAGTTCCTCACTTTTTACCAAAACAGGAACAAATATTTCTCCGACAACGGCCGGAGATGATTTGCTATTAAATACAGGAGAAACTTTATCTATAACTGATTTAACTCAAGGTTCAGTCCCTTTTGTAGGAGCAAATGGTTTAATAGTTCAAAATAATAATAATCTATTTTGGGATAATACAAATAATAGATTAGGTCTAGGAACCAACTCTCCCAATGCCATGTTAGATCT
>CAZHQB010000056.1:0-4365 GCA_964534895.1 uncultured Micavibrio sp. | reverse complement strand
GCCCTTATCAATATACAAGATTTAGTATATAATAGTAAATATAGTAGTTATATTTTTTTATTATGGAACAATTGATTCTCATAGTTTTTTATATGATAACACTCGTATATAGTATTATATTCCATGAAGTATCTCATGGCGTCGTGGCTCTTTGGCTTGGAGATAAGACCGCTAAATATTCAGGACGGCTTTCGCTAGAACCTTTGCGACATATTGATCCAATAGGGTCTATTATTCTACCACTTTTTATGATTCTTACCACAGGTTTTGCGTTTGGCTGGGCAAAGCCTGTACCATATAATCCATATAATTTACGATGGTCAAAATGGGGTGCTGTTACTGTAGCATTTGCGGGGCCTATCACAAATTTTATTTTAGCAATGTTCGCAGCTGTGGGGGCATCTTTTATAAATATTTCAATAGCACAAAAATATATAGTAGTGACACAATTGATGGGAGCACAATGGAGTTCTTTGGTGCATGTTGTCGTAGGTTCACCACTCCTTATTATATATACGATTTGTGCCATGATAATTTTTTGGAATGTACTTTTGGGTACATTTAATTTGATGCCAATTCCACCATTGGATGGTTCAAAATTAATTTTTACAATATTTAATATTCCAGAAAAAGTTCAGATGTTTTTGGAACAATGGGGATTTTTTATTTTGATATTTATACTTTTTACACCAATCGCAGCCCCATTTCATATTTTGTTAAGAACATTGTGGAATATATTTTTTAAACTTTCTTTTTAAAAATAATAAATACAAAGAGTATGCATGATATTTTAATTAAAAATGGTACTATAATTGATGGTACAAGCGAAGCAAGGTTCGAGGCAGATATTGCAATTAATGATACTGTTATTACGGAAATTGGAGATTTGTCAGGAGATAGTGCGCATGAAATAATTGATGCTAAAGATTATATTGTTGCACCAGGCTTTATTGATATTTCTAATAGATCAGATACAAGATGGAGATTATTTAAAGATCCAACATTGGAAAGCATGTTGTATCAGGGGGTAACAACAATCATCGGCGGAAATTCGGGCTCATCATTAGCTCCAATTTACAGTGAAGATATGTTGAAGTCTATGCGTAAATGGGTTGATACAAGTAGTGTAAATGTGAATTGGCAAACTGTAAAAGATTTTCTTACAGTTGTTGAAAAGCATAAAATTTCTGTTAATTTCGGTACTTTTGTAGGTTATGGTACTTTACGTAGAGGTCTTATAGGTGATGAGAATCGTGATCTTGACAAGAATGAAGAGATTTCTATCAAGAAACATATTAATGAATGTTTTAACCAAGGAGCATTAGGAGTTTCTACAGGATTAATTTACTCACATGAGAGAAATATCAAAACGAATGAATTAATAAAAATTGCAAAAATTGTTGCAAAAAAGAATAAGTTGTATGTAGCACATTTAAGGAACGAAGGTGTAAGATTAATGGAATCTATTGATGAAATTCTGCAAATTCAAAAAGAATCTGGAGTACGTATCCATATTTCTCACCTCAAAGCAGTTGATAAAAAACATTGGTCAGATATGCAAAAAGTAATTGATAAAATAGAAAAAACAGATATTTCATTTGATATTTACCCATATACTTTTTCTACAACAGTTTTATATACGTTATTACCTAACTGGATTAGTGAGGGTGGTCGTAGGATGTTTATTGAACGATTGCGTAATGTTGATTTACGGGAACGTTTGATAAATGAAATGGACAATAATATAGATTTATCGACAGCGACAGTTGCTCATACTATGAAATCTGATTATTTTTGTGGAAAAACATTTATGCAAATTGCGAAAACGCAACATGTATCGGTTAATGAAGCTGTAATCAATGTATTACTTGCGTCGGAAGGTCAAGTTAATGTCTTTTTGGAAGGTGTAAATGAAGAAAATATTGTAAGAGGATTAAAAAGTAAGAATTCTGTTATATCATCGAATGGAGTTGGATATACAATTGAAAAGCGAAATGAATGCATGGAACATCCTAGATCTTTTGGTGCGTTTGCACGTGTATTTGATAAATATGTAGACAAAGAAAGTGTATTAAGTACTGAAGATGCCGTGTACAAATCAACTGGTAAAGTTGCTAAAGAATTATTATTGAAAAAAAGAGGATTATTAAAAGAAAAAAATATCGCTGATATCGTTATATTTGATGAGAAAGAATTTCAAGATAAGTCAACGATAAATCAGCCGTATAGATATGCAAGTGGTGTAAAAGATCTTATAATCAATGGACAGGTTGTTTTAAAATATGGTAAATATACTGGATTGAGATCAGGACGAATTATTAAATAGTTATAAATTTTTAAGAATTATGGATATAAAATGGTTTAGGGGAAAGCGCATTACAGTTTTTGGTATCGGTTTGTTGGGTGGTGGGGTAGGTACAATTCGTTTTTTAGTTGAACATGGAGCACGTGTTATAGCAACTGATATCAAAAGCAAAAAACAATTAGCACATTCACTTGAGCAGTTGAAGGGCCTAAAAAATATAGAATATGTATTGGGACAGCATCGTCAAGAAGATTTTATTAAGGTTGATATGGTTATCAAAACTCCACAAGCATTATGGACAAATAAACATATTAAATTAGCTCTTAAAAATAACATTCCGGTTGAAGTTGATTCCAGTTTGTTTTTTAAATTATGCAGGAATCCCATTATTGGGATTACGGGCACAAAGGGGAAAACGACAACATCTCATTTGATTGCACATATTTTAAACAAGGCTGGTAAAAATCCTATCAAAGTTGGTATAGGACAAATGCCTGTATTGGATAGATTGAAAATACTTAAAAAAAATTCTGTTGTTGTGTTTGAATTATCAAGTTGGCGATTATCAGGGCTTGCTAATGCAAAATTAAGCCCACATATAGGTGTTTTTACAAATTTTTTTCCAGATCATATGAACTATTATCATACAATGGATGAATATTTAAAAGATAAGAAAAATATTTTTATTTACCAAAAACCAAATGATTGGTTCATATGTAATCGTGATGATAAAATAGTACGTGAATTGTGTTCTGAAGCAAATGGTAATGTAATCACGATTGCAAATGAGCACGTATCAGATGGAAGGAGTGTATTTTGTGAAAATGATGAGATTTTTATTAATGACGGAGTTGATATTAAATGTGCAATGTTTACAAAAGATTCTCCACTTAGAGGGAATCATAATATTGGTAATGTTATGTGTGCTATTGGAGCAACGGTTGCTTATGGTGTAACTAATAAGCAGATTATTGCAGCGGTAAAAAGTTTTCGAGGAGTTGCACATCGATTGGAATTCGTTGCACTCAAAAAAGGTGTTAAATATATAAATGATACAGCTGCTACAAATCCACAGTCAGCTCATGTTGCACTCAAATCATTTGATGAGCCTATTATACTTATTGCAGGAGGAGCTGATAAGAATTTATCTTATAAGGAATTTGCAAAAGCAATAATAAGCGATGTAAAAAGTGTGGTATTTATTAAAGGGACAGCGACGGATAAAATTATTAGATTAATAAAAAAGGAATTGGGAAGCAATGGGCAAAAATCTTTTGAAATTGTAGATTCAATGGCTAAAGCAGTTGAATTAGCATCACTCGGAGCACAATCTGGAGATGTTGTGCTTATGTCACCAGGAGCAGCAAGTTTTGGTGTTTTTGCAAATGAATTTGATCGAGGTAATCAGTTTAAAAAAAGCGTAGAAGAACTCTAAATGCAAGGCTTGCATTATTTTTTATTTTTGTTATAATAAATTTCATGATATGAATTTTAATTTTTGGGCCAGTAGCTCATCTGGTAGAGCGCCTCACTTGCACTGAGGAGGTGGCGGGTTCAAGTCCTGTCTGGTCCACAATTTTTGTTATGAAGATACTTTTAAAATTTTAGATTAGTAGAATTTCTATAAATATTAATAAAAAATTTGTAGATAAATTTAGTAAGGGCGATTAGCTCAGCTGGTTAGAGCGCGTCACTGATAATGACGAGGTCCGAGGTTCAAGTCCCCGATCGCCCACATTAAAAAGCTTAGTTATTATGACTAAGCTTTTTTTGGTTAAATATTCAAAAAATGTTTGGTATTAAATCCTTTTCTGAATGTTTTTTGTTCAATTTCATCAAGGAATGGTAAGATTGGCCATCCATATTTTGACAATTTTATTATAGAAGTTTCTTTGGAAGTTGTTTTCAAAGTGTTTTTGGGAAATTTATACCAGCCACCGTTTGAAATATCAACATAATCATCATTATCATTTGTCATGACATACCTCCATTTTGTTAATGAGTTAACTGTAAGAATCCCTAGCGTTATTTACACTTTCAGGTTATTGTAAAATATAATT
>CAZHQB010000055.1:0-4577 GCA_964534895.1 uncultured Micavibrio sp. | reverse complement strand
CTTGCGACCAAACATTGATCCGTTTGTGTGGGTCAAGGTATCTAATGCATTAGGTATCAGATTAACTGATGGATTTACTCACAATTTTGTGAGTTTCTTGAAGGAAATTTATCGTATTAATAATGTATCAGTGCGACGAGAATAAACTGAAAGGGGTTATATTCATGAATATGAGATGACCCCTTTATATTTTATGATATAATAAAATTGATTTGATATTTATAAAATATTTTTGGTTATTAATCTTTTTTTAATATAAATTTATGGATTTTGAAAGCATGGCACATTTAACGGCAGATGCTAAAGAAGTTAAGAAAAATGAGTATGTAGTACATGAGAAAGTTGCGCAAGGAGAAGGTGTGACAGATGTTACACAACAGCAAAAAGAATTAGAGCGAAGCAGACGTTCTGATGAGGCGTTTACGCAACGGCAAATAGAAGACATTAGAAAGCAGTTGAATTTAGTTGAGGAAAATGGCAGTACTTCTGAGGAAGTTGCAGAAGCGACACAAGAAGTAAAACAGGAAAACGTGGAAGAGAGAAAAGCTGAATATATACAAATGATAAAATCTGCGGTAGAAATGGGTGCAACAGCTGATGGTGATTTAGAAAATAAAGATGTCGATGAATTAGAATACATAGCTACAACTATGTCAGCTGATTTGATTTGTGATGTTAGTATGATAATGAATTCTGAAAAAGAAGTTATTGATAATTTTGAAAATTATGATATTGATATGAATGCTGTCCTTGATACAATTTTATCTCAAGATCCAATGTATTTTGAACAACTTAGTGTGGAGGAATATGATGAAACTAATTTTTTAAATGATATGGCTAGGTTGCCGTGGTTAGAGTTGACGCTTATGGTTGTGCAAGAAAAAATGCAAGCAAAATTAGAATATGATAAGAATCAGATGAAAAAAAATGGCGTAGGTGATGCAGATAATTTATTTGAGAATAAATTAAAACAATTAGAGGAAAATTTTGTAAGTACAGAGGCAAGAACAACTGCTTTTATGGAAGAAATAGCTAGTAAATATGAATTACATATTAAACAATCCTTATTAACAAATGATAACATTATCAATAAAGAAAAATAATATTATAAAATAACTTTATCTTGTAGGAATGGGTTTGTAATCTGTTTCAGATATTTGAAAATATTACGAATACAGAAATGCAACGGACTGGGTTACAAGCTCAGTTCCTGCGATTTCTGCATAATAAAGTTAGGTATTATCTTTCATGTTTTATGGAAGTAATAAAGTCGATATTTAGGGGGTGTTGTGCTTAATTATTGGATGTTGATATAGCTGGTTTTGTGTATTTGTTACAATTGCAGCATTAGGGTTACCTTTAGGGTTTAGGTTAAATGTGTTAGAATGTGTGAATATATAGAAAATAAAGAATTACTAAATTACAAAATGATATTTGAAATTATAAAAGAAAATAGTGGTGCAAGAAATGGTATATTAAAAACTCGCAGAGGTAATATTCAAACGCCATTTTTTATGCCAGATGCTACTCGTGCTAGTGTACGCGGGCTTACTAATGAGCAATTAAAGAGTGCGGGAGTACGACCAATGGTAGTTAATACTTATCATTTACTTTTGCAACCAGGTATGAAACTTATGCGAGAGTTTGGTGGTGTGCATGAAATGATGAATTGGGGTGGACCACTTCTTTCTGATAGCGGAGGATACCAAGTGTATTCACTCATTCACAAAAATGCAAAATTAGGCAAAATTACAGAAGAAGGTGCAGTTTTCAAAAGTATTTTAGATGGCTCTAAATATTTGCTTACACCAGAAAAGGCAATTCAGATACAATTTGATCTAGGTGTTGATATGATGGTGTTACTTGATGATCCACGACCAAATAATGTTGGAGAAAAAGAAATTCAAGAAGCTGTTGAACGTACCGTTAGATGGGCACAACGATGCAAAATTGAATTTGAAAAACAAGTTATTAATAGAGGCTTTGATGATAAAACACGACCACTTCTTTTTGCAGTAGTACAAGGTGGTCCATTTGTATATTTGCGAAAAAGATGTGCGAAAGCTCTTATTGAAATTGGATTTGATGGATACAGTTTTGGCGGAAGACATGTAGATGAAAATGGAGAATTTATGACTGAAATTATTGAAAAAACTGCTTCATTTTTGCCAGAGGATAAACCACGGTTTGCACTTGGTATCGGAACTCCACAGGATATTGTAAAATGTTATAATGCGGGGTGGGATATGTTTGATTGTGTGATACCAACACGGGAAGGTAGGCATGGTAGATTTTTTTTACATAGTAATATTGAAATAGATGAAGGTGGTAAATTTTATAATACAATAAATATTGCAAATGCAAAATTTAAGGATGATTTTATGCCTATAGATGATAAGTGTGATTGTTATGCATGTAATAATTATACTCGTGCATATATTCATCATTTATTTCGTGTGAGTGAACCGCTTGGGGCACAAATGGCATCGTTACATAATTTGAAATTTTATGTAAAATTAATGAAGAAATTACAAATAAATGATAGATAAAATAGATGTATAAATTTTTTGAACAGTATGATAATGTTGTTGCAGTTATGTCTGATGTTGATGATGGAGATATGAGAATTTTAGGCAGGAAAGATGATGATAAAAATATAACAAATCGTAAAAAGTTTTGTAGTAAAATTGGTATTGATTACAAAAATGTTGTTAGTGCACGATTGTCTCACAGTAATAATGTAAAAATTATTGATAAAAATTATAATCAATATTATAAAAATACTGATGCACTTATAACAAAAGAAAAAAATATTTTTTTGTCGGTAACAACAGCTGATTGTTTTCCTATTTTAATATATGAACCAGAAGCTGAGATTGTAGCTATAATTCATGCTGGATGGCGTGGTGTAGTAAATAATATAATTTCAAATACATTAGAAGCAATGCAAAAATTTAGTATTGATTTGAATAAAATAAAAATTGAAGTTGGTCCTGGTATATCACAAAAGAACTTTGAATTTGACTATGAGGAGGCATTAAAACAATTTAGACAATATGATAACCATATTACATCAAAAGATATTAATAATAAGGTGAAAATTAATTTAAAAAAAATTATTTATAATCAAATTATGGATTATGGAATAAATGGTGGTAATATTAACATTAGTAATATTTGCACTTTTGATAATAAAAATTTCTTTTCAGCACGACGCTGTGGAGACGAATCTTTTGATGCCATGATTATTATAATTGGTATGAAATAAAAAAATATTGTGATATAATAAAAAATATTATATGAGATAATTGAAAAGCTAATAATTTGTTGTTTCGACTGTAACACCAGTGGGATATGGAAATCTTTAAACTAATAGTTCTAGTATATTTTTATAGATTTAGGTACTCAAGAGTATATTCTTTACCTACGGCATTTACCTCAATTTCTGGGCTTTGCTTATGCTGTGTTCAAGATAACATAAATTTTATTTCTCAGTGACCTATTGTATGATAAAAAATAGTCAATATACTTTAATAGGAATAGTATTTTTGTTTGTGCCGTTTGTGGTGTGGGCGATTTCGTCTACGAATTATTCTATTGATCCATTAAACGCTGGTAATAGTGGAGGACACAATTCTAATTCTGTTAATTATAATTTAGAACAACAACAAGTTGGAGATGTGACGGTGGATACTTCTCAAAGCAATAATTACAATATACGTCATGGACATCTCTATCCAGATGATAATGTGACTATAGACTTTACGGTTATTCCAGAGAAAAGAATTCCTTTGGTTGGAAATAATGGTACTAGAGTAATTATTGATGTTTATGCGGTGGGAGGTAATACGCCATTACATTCTTATTCTTATTATGACACGGACAACAATGGACATTACACAGGATTACAATTAACTGGGACTGGTCCGGGGACTTATGATATTGCGGTGAAAGGATATGCACATCTTCGCAAGAGATTAAATAATGTTGTGCTTAGTGGTGGAGCAAATAATATTGATTTTACTTTTGCTGGATCGGAAAAACTTTTGTGTGGGGATGTTTATACAAATGGTTCTTATCCAGATGGAGATAATACAGTAAATTCTGTTGATGTGACTTATCTTACTTCTAAGTGGGCAGTAAATGATGCCGGAGTTTCTGATGAGCGAGCAGATGTTGATGAAAATGGGCAGGTTAATTCTTTGGATATGACGAAGACGGTTAACAATTATGCGGTGGTAGGAGACTAGAGCGCTACGCTTTAATTTTTAATTTTAAATTTTCAATTTCTTGCTTTTTGATTGTTAATCGTTAAAAATAAGTGTTGAGTAAAAAGTATAAAGTATCCACCCTAAACGGGTGATCAGCCTAGACGGCTGAAAAGTATAAAGTATAAAATATAAAGTATAAAGTATAAAATATAAATTATAAAATTTATGAAAAAGTTATTATATTGGTTACGGAAGTTTGGAATTTTAAGAACTTCAAAATATGTAGCTAGAAACAATGAAGAGTTAAATAAGGCTATAGCAACTGACGGGGGAATGATACAAAGCCAGAAGGAGATTGATGAGAAA
>CAZHQB010000054.1:0-4595 GCA_964534895.1 uncultured Micavibrio sp. | reverse complement strand
TGATGAAGGTGTTACTGATATGTTAGCTGAAGAAATTTATAACATTTATCTAAAACAACAACACGCGATAGAACAAAAACCTTACATCAGCGCATATCCAAGTGCACGCTCTGTGGTAAATACCTTCTTGGATAAAGTGAGTTCTGAGTGTAATTTGGATCGCAAAATGCTTTGGAATGCAATAGTCAAATCAAAAATATTAGGAGCACAATTAAATGATGAACGAACAAATCAACTATTTGGAAATGCTCTTCCAAAAAAATTCTGGAAAAAATTAAGTAAAGCAAAACCTACCCAGAAAATCAAACCTTATTTATTAAAAATGGAAATAAAAAACAGCACCTGGTCAGAGAAAGATAAAAAAAGGCTACGTCGATGGATTAAAGGATTTGTTAAAAATGATAACAATACTTTAGATAAAAAGAAAAAATATTAAAAGAACAATTCGCTACAAAATTATATAATATTATAAAAAAATAAAAAACATTTAAACACATTGCCTACAAGTATTAATTTTAAAACACATTTATGTCTGCAAAAGAAATGGAACCACGCCCTGCTTACACTTCATCAAAAGAATCTAATTGGACAAAAAAACGAGATGCTTTATATGAACAAATTGATAGAAAAGTTGCTATAATTAAAGATTTAAAAAACTTTATACTTAAGGTTGCTAACCATGATAGTGAACAATTACATAAAATATTTAATGAAAAAAAACAACAAATTCATAATATTTTTTCTACAAATATACTTGAACAATATACTGAATATAAAATACTTAACAAAAAACACGCATTTCTCATAGATGAATTGACCAAATTTGAGGAAAATTATGATGAAGATGATTATTCTTTTTACGAAAATAATGATTACATTAAACTAAGTGAAAAAGCATCAGATATGGTCGAACTTATAAATCAAATCAGAGATAACACTGATGTGTTATTTCTTCTTAGACTTGATACATTTTTTGATACGTTGATTAAAAAGAAAAATCAAGTAGAATATTATAAGAGACGCTATGAGGATGAAGGTCTTGATGCATTTGATTTTGAAGGTGATGCAAATACTATAGAAGTATTTTTTTCTGGCTACAGCATAAATGTCATTTTTGAATCTACTGAATACGAGAAAAAATTTGGACATACCACTGGTGGTAAACATTTTCCATTTACAATATTTAATGTTATCAAAGACAACTCATCTAAAGATGATATAATTCAACATGAACAAAATCATAATATCACAGAATCATTCTCAGGCGAACCTTTCTATGCGGATAATCTTATAGACCATATACAGGAACAGATTACTTTTATTAATAAACTATCAAATGATGATGTGCCAGATTTTATAATTGATAGTTCTAAAAAACAATTACAAAATACAGTAAAAAATTATACTTATTATAATTATGCTGAAATACTAGCAGATATAGATTCTTTGAAGCACGGAAAAATATACACATTTGCTTCAAACTTTTTAAAAACAAGTGATACAATTCGTGATTTAATAACAAAAACTGATGATATTGAATTAAAAAATTTACTACAAAACTCTTGGGCAGACGCAGAAAAACAATTTGAAACATACATCAAAAAACTATCTAATGTGCTTTTTGTTGGAAAAAAAACAGACCATCTAAATGATATTACGTCTGCAATAATATTATTTAAACCCAATGATATTCAAAATATTGAAAAATACACAAAATATAAAGTTGGAGCAGAAAATTTTGAATTCTACTCAGCTTTACATCCACTGTTAGAAGATGGTAATTATCTAGAAATATTTAACACCCACTTTGAAACACCCTCAGATACGATATTAAACGCAATTTTTGGTGAAAAACCATTAGATACTTATACACTAGGCTCTGAACGGCTTTATAAAAAAATACAGCGTCAGAGTGAGCCAAAATCTTTTCTCAATCATCAAACAATAAATAAATTAGCTCAATTAGTTCAAAATGAAAAATTTGTGATAACATTAAGTACAAATGACAAAGAAATACTTAAAGAACAATTTTTTAATTTTGACTCTAATCTTATAGATTTTACAAGTGACACTATAGACAATACTCTTTTACTTATTAACAATTTTGCCCTTATTAGTAAAAAATTAGATGTGCCAGAAATATTAAACTATGCCTTAAATAGCACATCTTATCAAGCACTTGACACAGCTATTCAAACAGACAACTTTGACAATTTAGCACTTTTGTACAAAAAAAGTCCTATTTTACAAGATGCCTTACGTACTATTATATTACAGCACGCTAGTGAAGGGTGGATCTTTGAAGATTATAAACTTTCTGATGATATCCAACACACACAAAAAACTTTACAAAATTCAAATTTTTGGAGCTTTTTAAAACAAATTCAATTAGATGAAGAAGTAAGTGATGTTTTAAATAAGTAGTGAATCATATTATAGATATGGAATCTAAAATTTATAGAAATTCTTTAGCAAATGACCTTAAACAAGAATCTTTGCGAAGTAATCGAATAAAAAAATTGGCCTGTGCCAAGTTGGGTGATGAATATACTATCCACAAAATAAAAAAATATTATTCCTCTAATAAGACAAAAGCAGAAAAAAATAATTTTTTAGAACGTACTAAAAGTGCTATAATGAACTATGAAAAATAAATAAATGTGAAAAATATTTATTTTAAAAAAACATTAAATAATTAAATTGTATTATTATGCTTACAAAAAAATTAGAGGAAATTGGATTAAATGAAAAAGAGGCTAAAGTTTATGTTGCTGTACTTGAATTAGGTGAGGGAAGTGCGAGCGAAATTGCTAAGAAGTCTGAAGTTAACCGTGCTACTACATACTTCACACTTGAGAATCTTATGAAAATAGGATTAGTGAGTGCTTCAAATGAAGAAAAAAAACAAAAATTCGTCCCAGAAGATCCCTCACAACTAGAAAACATAATAACAAAACAACAGAGGGAATTGGAGGAAAAGAAAAAAGGACTAAAAGACATAGTAGAAGAATTAAACAGCATAAACAGCGCAAGTATCAAAAAACCGATTGTAAAATATTATTTAGGGAAAGAAGGAATTATGAGAATGGCTGAATCTAGTTTTGAAGAAGTTGCAAATGAGGAGATGTGGCTTGCTTTTTCAAAAGATGATTTAGATGAGTTTTTATCTAGTAGCGAAAATGAAAAATTAATTAAAAAAAGAGAATCTAAAAATAATGTATTAAGAGGACTATATAACTCAGATAAACTTACTTTATCCAGCAAAGCACCCAACATACGCTTAAAAGTTGATTCAAAAAAATATTATTTTCCTGGCGATATTGCAATATATGGCAATAAAATACGACTTACTTCTTACAAAGATCAGATTGGTATTATTATTGAAAACGAAGATATCGCAGAAACATTAAAATCTGTATTTAAATTAGCTATTGAGTATGCAAAAAACAAAAACTCCTGAACAACATTATGTTATTCAGGAGCAATTTAAGACATATACAATTTTTTTAATTACCCATTTTGTCCTCCTTTTAATTTTTGAGGCAACAATGAATCAAAAATCCTTATTGTAACTGCTGGACACCCTGACTATACAAGCTCAGGGCGTTTCACGGTCCAATGCAGATAATGATTCAACCACCCATGGCGAAACCTCCTTTGGTTAAGTTTGCCAGAAAACATTTTATCACCAATACAATATCAGTGACTCTTTTGCCATCTGCAATACCTCAACAATAGATGGTATCGCCAGTTTGTGTTTAAAGAACTATATTTTTGCCAACCTATGGCAGAAATAATAGTTCCGCCTTAGCCAACACACTAATATAGCACATGATAACACTTTTGTCAATAGCTGTAAACAAAAGTGTTTCTTTGTATATTTTTATGATCAAATAATTCTCCAAAAGCCTAGAAACAAAGGCTTATATAGATAATATTTAAATTATGTCTATATATAGAGCAGTTTATTTATATAAACAATTTACATAATTCACTGTAGTGGACAGACATGTCTGTCCACTACAACAAAAACATCGTAGAGCAGAATTACACTATTAACTAATAATCAGTAATTAATCATTTATTAATAAATGATTAATTACATCATTACAATCAAATTATTTTTTGTACTCATACAGCGTAGTGGACGATCATGACCATCCACTACAACAAATAATAAACACCACAAAAGCTATAAATACTATATTTTCCTACACCTGTAGTGACAGAACAGTGTTCTGTCACTACTTTTTGTATTTTTGTTTAGTGTTTTTATCTTTTTATACCACACCAAAAGCCTTTATTTTACAGTATTTTAGCGTATTTTGTGCTTATTTTGTCAGCAAGGCTTGACAAGATTGATTTCGTATGCTATACTACGTTGTTACGATGAAGAAGTCACAAAAACGACACTGGCACCGTAACACATTAAAAGATAGTTATTTTATTTAGGAATATAACTGAGCTACTCGTAAGCAATGCATGCACATTCAAAAAAACGGTAGATTGGTTGAAATATATATCAAACTATTATCAGTGATGTGATTGGCTTTAAATAAATACAATAATTTGCCACACAGTCCTATATAATAAAC
>CAZHQB010000053.1:0-4971 GCA_964534895.1 uncultured Micavibrio sp. | reverse complement strand
TTGGGGTTGTGTCATTTGTTGGAGTTGGAACTGGAGTTTTTTGTGTGATTGTTGGTAATGTTGTGTCTATTACAAAAGGTGTAAAATTAAATTCTGCTAAATATACATTTCCCGCATCATCTGTGATATTTTGTATAAAACAATCACGATAATATGTATCTGTTGGATCACTATAAGAGCCCTCATCAAGACTTGCACCTAAACCATCTTTAGAAATTTGAAATGTAACATTTCCAGCTGAAATATCTGAATTCCTGTCTAACATACAGCCCATACTCAAGTCAAAAGAAGTTATGTGTTCTGAAAAATTTAACGTAATGTTTGGCGTTGTATTGTTTGTTGGTGTTTGAACAGATGTCGTTTCTGTAATTACAGGTATTACAGTATCAATTGTAAAATCTGACACATTTAAAACATTTGAATCATTGCCAGAACTATCAGTTATCACAATTGTACAATTATCATAAGTCCCATCTGACAATGTATTGAAAGTTATTGTATTATTTCCTATTACTGCATCCGTTGTAGTACTTGAACAACTTCCTCCGTATGCTATTGTTCCTAGTTTATTTGATGAAAAACTATAATTAGGAGTATTATCATTCGTTGGAGTTGCCACAGCATTTATTTCTGTAATAGCAGGCAATTCACAACGACCCCCATCTGTAATATTCCAACTATCTGTGTTTATCATATTTGTACGTGCTGTGCTAGCTGATTCATTACAATATATACTATTGCCTGCGTCAAAACTAACATTATACTTTAAACTTTTAGCATTCCAATCAATCAATAAACTGTCATAATTAGCTTTGGATAAAGTCACATTATAAAACATGCCACTCATATCTATTACATTTTCAATATTCCAATCACCCAAATCTTGATCAAATGAATTTGCATTATAAAACATATATGACATATCGGTAACATTTGACACATCCCAATTACTTATATCACTATTAAATAGTGTAGCATTACGAAACATATTCATCATAGAAGTTACACTTGTAGTAACCCAATTGGAAATATCTTGATTAAAATTAGATAAACCATAAAACATATTAGACATGTTTTGGACCATACCCACATCCCAATTACCCAAATTTTGATTAAAAATAGTTGCATCTCTAAACATTGCATACATATTTATTACATTTCCCGTATCCCAATTTCCAATATCTTGATTAAACGCCGTAGACATATCAAACATCCAGCTCATATTTGTTACATTACCTGTATTCCATGCATCTCCACCACCTACTCCAACACCAATTTTATATGATATATCTTGGTTAAATAATATAGCATGACTAAACATGCTTGTCATATCTACAACACTATTAGTATTCCAATTGCCTATATTTTGGTTGAAAGCTTCCGCTCCATAAAACATAAAACGCATATTTGTCACATTACTAGTATTCCAATTGCCTATATTTTTATCAAATGACTTAGCTCCATTAAAGACACCTTCCATATTCACAATGTGATTAGTATCCCAATCCCAATTACCTGTTCCTGTACCGAGCAATAATGCTGATTTGAACATTTCTGTCATATCAGTCACATTTGATAAATCTGGAGTATCTGTTGCATTAATTACAAGGTTTTGGCATTCTTCAAATGCATGAGCCATTGAAGTCCATTGGCCAGAACCCCATTTTTCAACTGATAATATTTCCAAAAAATCACCTTGTCCATTAAAGTAAATTCTAGGAAAAGTTCCTTTAATTTTTATAATATAGGTACCCTCATTACCCACTCCATAATCACAAGTATAATCTCCCGTTTGTCCAGTAGCTTCATTTGTGCCATCACCATCACAATCAACATCATAACTATATGTTTCTCCCTGATATGTTGGAATAGTAAATGTGTGTTTGGAAGATATATCTTCATCTGTTTTTACAGTAATTACAAAGGGCTCAATAACTTAATTTTCATATGATCCTGAATCACATCCTGCACCACTCGGACGCGATTGACCTCGTCGGTCTGTTGTCACCCCACATGGAGCTGAAATATGGTCAAATGCTGAGCTACTAGTAGAAATAGGGAAAACGCCCCCAAAACTATTGAACGCAGCCAGTCCTGGATTAGTATTTATATCATTATTATTAGAATCACCTCCACACTCATCAAAAGCAGGAATCCCATCAGGATCATATGAACTATAAAACACATTTCCGCCACCACTTGTTATAGTGCCACTACAATCCAAATTATCATCTGAAAGATTGTCAGAAATTATTGAATTTTTTATCACAACCTGTGCATTACCGCCTTGAGCTACGCCACCACCAGTACCAATAGTAGCAGCCTGGTTTTCACTAAATGTACAAAAATTACAAGTAGTATTCCCAGAATCAGCATAAATGGCACCACCTATCCCAGTGCCAAAAGAATGATTGCTATCAGCTCGATGCCCTCCCGCGGCGATATTTGCTTTAAATGTAGAATTAACTACATCAACAGTTGCATTTGTATTTGCATAAATTGCACCACCAAAAGCTTCATCACCATCACCATCAGCTCGAGTTGCCCCTGTAGATGTATTATCACTAAAAACACATCTCTCAAAAGAACAAGTACCTCCCTGACAAGCAACAGCTCCCCCAAATGCTTTGCTATAGTCATTGGTATTAGGTACTCCTGTAACTTCGTTATGATCAAATGTAGTATCTTCAACACTAAGTGATGCAGAATTCAAAATAGCACCACCTATGCCATTCAGAACCATATTTTCACCAGTTGCAAAGTTAGAGCTAAAATAACAATCACTAACATGCATTATTCCACCGTTTCGCAACGACCCTCCCAAAGAATTTCGTCCGTTAATAAATCTTAATCCACTAATATTAACAATACCTTGCGATTCAACTCTAAGATGACGAACATATGAATTACCGTCTAAAGACAATAAATCTGCACCAGGTCCAATAATGTTAACTTCACTAAATATACTCGGTAATTCACTTGCGAGTACACTTGTCTGTGCACCTGAAGAAAACAAATTAGAATCCCAAGTAATGTCATCTGCTCCAACAACATCACCAGCTGCACAACCAGTTACGCCTGCCGTTGAAGCATCTGTATTATTAGCTTCATTAATTGCATCACGCAAAGTACAATTATTTCCATCATCCAAAAGTGAGTCTACAACAATTGTATTTGCAAAAACATTATCAGTCCAAAATATCATCACAAAAACCATCACTGGCAAAATGTACAAAAACTTTTTCATATTTGTTTATTTTAATTATTTAATATTTTAATAATACCCCATCAAAAGAAAGAAAGTTATCCACAGATATAAAAAATACTGATTTAAATCAGTATTTTTTACTTATTTAATTAAGTCATTATAAATTTCTAAATAATTTTCTGATAATTGTTTTATACTTTCTGATTGTTTTACTAAATTTTTCATATCATCATAAATTCCCCTTGTATCAATTTTTTTAATTCTCGTAGTAATCAATTCATACACTTCATCATAACTGTTAACTTCTACCCTTTGCTCATTTTTTATAATCTGTCTAACTCTACTTAGATTAGGTTTAATATCTTGTTGCAAAAACCATATCAAATCATAAAAATCCCTACCCTTAAAATCATATTTATCATTAAATACTTTATCTTTTCTCCCAAGAATTGCACCAATCTTATTAGCAAATAAATCTTCTAAACTATAATGCTTAATAACCATAAATAAATTATCTCTTGATGTTGGCAATTTACCTATTTTATATTCTGAATACTTATTTTTTTCAATTTCAATCTTTAAATATAACAAATCACTTTCTGATTTCGTGTTTTGAATTAAGTCTAGTTTTTTCAAAATTGGAAATTTTAATGTTATATTTTTACCTTGTTGTTTTAATGAAAAAGAAAGATCTAACACTCCAAGTTGTCTGAAATATACAAATATTTCATCTAAAAAACTATTTACATCAAACTTATCTTCAAGAAAATCTAAATCTAAATCTTCTGACAAACGAGCTGTATTTCCAACAACTTTCAAAGCCGTTCCTCCTCCAAATATCAAATTGCTCCATTTTGGTGAATTGTAAATAAAATCCAAAGCATAATATATTAATTCTTCTTTGAGCGCTACTTTGATATAATCATTTGAAAGACCCTCATTATAACTATTTTTTACTATTTTTTTTAAATTTTTAACTAACATACTTTTTTTTCATTAATTCATAAATATTATTCATTTTTTTTGACGCATTCCTCGTGTACTGACCATATTCATACCAATCTTTTTCAGTCATTATTTCCAAATTTAACCTCATTCCATTTAATTCATTTTCTGATATGTCTTGAAACTTCTTTTGATTAAAATAAATAAAATCAAATAATGCTTTAGCTTTCGTAGCAACAAACCATTTCATATCATCATACCCTTGCTCAACAAAGCCCTTAAACAACTCTTTTTTAATTGCCTGATAATTAAACTCGCCAAACTTATTTTTGATAAAATTTGTCTTTTTTGTAGTCACTACAGAATAATTATATACCACGTCAGCAATCATTTGATAATCTTGTAATACTGTTTCCATACTTAAATAGCTAGGCTCTATCATCTTAGTAGCCAAAAACCTAGGATAATATTTGATATTATCCTTCTTTTGCAAAAACTCATCAAAAACATAAAAACCTCTTTTTAATCTAATTATTTTATCAGTTTTTTCCCAATATGCAATTGAATTTTTGAGTGTATTTGAATTTTTATCAAAATAATTAGCTATAGCCATTTTTGAAATATATGGCAAATTTTCTATTTTCTTTTCCATAATTACTATATTTTTTAGTACTTATAGAAACATATTATCAATTATTATCCCAATTGTCAATTAGATTCACTTTTCTAAAAATACTAAAATATAATATTATTAAACAACTACAACAAAAAATACTGAATCTATATCAGTATTTTTTGTTTTTTACTTTATTGTGCTA
>CAZHQB010000052.1:0-5076 GCA_964534895.1 uncultured Micavibrio sp. | reverse complement strand
ACAAAGAAATACAAGTTCAACCAGGAATAAATACTTATCCAGCAAAATGTTATTTTAAAAGAGATTGTACAACAGATTCAAATTGTAAGGATGATGAATCATGTGATCCAATAAACAAAGTGTGTATTCCAAATAATCCAGTATCTAAAGACATAACAATCTCAACAATGTGCACAAACAGAGCTTGTAATTCACAAGGAACATGTCAAGCAACTCCAAAAATAGCAAGTAGTCTAAATCAATGCTCAAGCTCCTGTAGCTCAAACGCAGATTGTACACGCGGAAGAATAATAGAAACAAGACCATAACAACCAAAACAAAATAAGTAGTGACAGGTTTAAAACCTGTCACTATATAAAGTTATGATAACTATTGTAAGAACGGGTTTGTAACCCGTTTTTTTATATTTTAGATTTTATAACGTTAATTTATAATTAATCTTGTATATTTTAAAATATAAATAAGTATAAAAAAATAAATAGATTAAAATGTAGTTTTGTTTTTGTATTTTATTTTTGCAAAATATTTAAATTTCTAAAAAAGTAATTCTAAGTATACAACAGTAAAAAGCTTGACAGGATGAATATTATTTTCTATCGTTTGAGTAGCGTTTTTGTAATTTAACAATTAAGAAGAGAGGTGAACTATGAGTTTTGAAAAATATAATCCCGTGTAAATTGCAATTAAGGTTATTATGCAAAAAATGTTCTGCTTGGGTTGAGAAAAAAGTGCCACGCGATTGTCCGTGGGTACGCAAAAATTAAATAAAGGAGATTAGAATGGACAGTAATAAAATAAATCAGAGTGGACGCATGTTGGTCAACAGAGATGACCGTAGCTTGTATAAGTCTACTATTGGCAAGTATGGCGTGTGGACATATCTTGAGTTGTCTGGTGTAGCACTTAGAAATGACCATTTTGTATTTACAAAAGGTGGTCATGGTGATGTGTACATAAATATTCGTGATTTGGATACAGTGCAAAAACTTATTCCTGTAGCTATGCAAATGGCATGGGAGGTAAGAAATGTGAGTGCAGATGCTGTAGTTGGCACACCGCACGGAGCAGATACACTCGCTGTTTTGGTTGCATATTATTATTCTCTTTTTGCCAGAAGAAAGATTACAGTTCTCAAATTGCTAAATGATGGCAATAATCTCAAATGGTACAAGGATAATCATGAGAGAGTGAGAGATGTAAATGTTTTGCAAATAGAAGATTTGATAAATACTGGCGGAAGTTTACTGGATACTGCCAGATTTATTAAGGAGTCTAGTGGAAATCTTATAGGCTTTGTTGCAGTTTGTAATAGAATTAGTGACAAAAATCCAGGATTGGATTTTTTTGCAAAAGAACTTGATATTGACTGTGCAATTGCCCTTGCAAGTGTAGAGGCAAAAAATTATGCAGTAAATATTGATAAAAATCCACAAGAACAATGTCCACTATGTGCAGAAGGTAAAAAAGTAAATTTGCGTGTGGGACATGGTAGTAAATTTTTGTCTCAGATTGAGGAATTGTATCCTAATTTATTCAATCAATTAAAGTAAGGAGACATGATTATGAATTTTAATCATACCAGACTTAAAATCGGAGTATTTGGTTCTGCAGATGGTGATGGCATAGCTGAAAATCAGTTATCAGCAGAGATTGTTGGTAAAACGATTGCACGAGAGGGTCCAATTTTGTGCACAGGTGCGTGCCATGGCTTGCCATATTGTGCTGTACAGGGAGCAAATAGGGTAGGTGGATTATGCTTGGGATTTTCTCCAGCTATAAATTTGACGGAGCATATAAACAAATATAATTTGCCAGTTGATAATCAAAGTCTCATCTTTACAGGAATGGGATACAAAGGAAGAAATATGATTTGTACTCGAACTTGTGATGCTGGAATTTTCATTGCTGGCAGATGGGGAACTTTGAATGAGTTCACTTTCATGTGTGATGAGGGTGAAGGTAAAGTTATTGGTCTTTTGTCTGGATCTGGCGGGTTTGTGGATAAGTGGATTATTCCAGGATTGAAAAGTACAGACAAAAAAAGTAAAGCCATTATTGTCGTTGAAAGCAATCCGATTAAATTGATTGAGATTGTTATTGATGAACTTGAAAAAATAAAAGGAGAATAGTTATGGCTGGAATGGGAGTTGCAAGTGAAAAGTATCTGAGGCCGGTAATCGGATTTAGGGAAAAATTACGACTCAGACAAGAGAGTATTAATTCGGTTGTTTGTGTTGGACTTGATCCATTGCCAGAAAAACTTCCACGGTGTTTGCGACGAAAGCTTTTTCTTTCACAAAATTGGAAGGCTATTGCGCAGTGGATGATGGACATTGTCGATGAAACAGCACCGTATGCATCCATGTATAAACCACAAAAAGCGCATTACGAAGCCATTAAAAACGGTGATAAAATTTTGCGTGCCCTAGTGGCGTATATTCATGAATTCTATCCGGATATCCCGGTGTTTCTTGACTGTAAACGCGGGGATATCGGCAGAACACAACAGCGTTACAAAATTGCACATTTTGAGCTTGACGGTGTTGATGGCATGAACTTCTCACCGTATATGGGGAGAAGTTGTATGGAACCACTTTTTGATCCAGCTTATCCTGGGCGAGCAATTGTTGGATTGTGTTATACCAGTAATCCAGAAGCACGTGAAGTACAAGATATTATATGTGCTGATGGAAGACAATACTGGGAACACATGGCCGAAAAAATTTGTGAGTGGGCATATGATGTCGGTATCAACGAAAATGCTGGCCTTGTGATGGCCGCTGCATATAGTAAAGGTTCAGGAGAAGTTTTTTCGGAACACCTGAGTCTTTGCCGTAAAATTGTTCGCGATAAGTTATGGTTTTTGATTCTGGGAGTTGGGACGCAGGAAGGGTTTGTGCTAGAAACCATCCTCGCATCATTTGTCGGGTGGGGATCAATTGCGATCAACTCTAGCTCGGCCATAATCTTTGCGAGCAGTGATGATGATTATGCTGCTGCTGCGGGGCAATCAGCTAAAAAGTTGTATAACCAGTGTCGCGAAGCACTGGAACAAATACAAGATATTTAAGGAGGAAAATAACCAATTGCAAAATTGTAATTGGTTATTTTTTATAAATATTTGTGGATAACTTGTGGATAGTAAGTTGCAAAGACTTGACAAATATTTTAACTTTGTTATAGTGGTTATTACTGCTCCGAGAAAGAGAAATACTTTCATAGACAGAGCGCACAAATAAAATAATCTTACGAGATAATTTTGGGGGCGACTCGTTTTTTTATTTGTTTAAATATGTTTTCAAATTCTGAAGTGTTTGAAATTTTGATTGGTAATTAATTGTGCTGAAACATGGTGAATTAGATATTACTTGTTTCCGCAGAATGAGAACTTTCACAATTGCATATAATTTTGATTAGTTGTAAAAAATACGCGGAAGTTATTTTATGACTAAATCAGGAGAAAGCAACAATAGGTTAAGCAATTTCATTGGACACATAATCTTTAGATTATGTTAGTACCAAATGAAAGAACAAACACTCATTCCGATTAAGATTTATAAGGTATTACAATTAAGTTTCTCTTAATTGTCAATTCTTTATAGACTTATGATGAAATAAAAGAACAAGGTTACGAAGAGCATATAGTGGATGCCTTGGTTGATACAAGCGATGAAGGACGTAGTTGGGTGCGATAAGCTTCGGGTAGCTACCAAACAAGCTGTGATCCGGAGATTTCCGAATGGGGAAACCCGTCAGTTTTAACTGACACTACAAACTGAATACATAGGTTTGTGGAGTATACTCTGGGAATTGAAACATCTTAGTACCAGAAGGAAAAGAAATTAATTAAAGATTCCGTAAGTAGTGGCGAGCGAACGCGGAAGAGTCTAAACCATTTTCTTTATGGAAATGGGGTTGCGAGGTAAGCGGACTAGCTTAGAGCTGGGCCGATTAGTTTTTCTTAGTAGAACACTCTGGAAAGTGTGACCATAGAAGGTAATAGTCCTGTAAACGAAAAGAAAAAATAATAGGTGAGTTTATTCTCAAGTAGGGCGGGACCGGAGAAATCCTGTCTGAATCTGGGAGCACTAACTTCCAAGACTAAATATTGTATCAGACCGATAGTGAACTAGTACCGTGAGGGAAAGGTGAAAAGTATCCCGTAGAGGGAGGTGAAATAGAACTGAAACTATATGCTAACAAAGAGTTGGAGCCCCTCACCCAAATTATTTTAATAGTATAAATATGTGTATTATGCATTATGTTTATGTATTACAAGCAATTGATGACGAAGAAAATTTTTATGTTGGTTGTACAAGTGATTTGAAAAAACGTTTTGAATTACATAATAGTGGTCAAAATAAATCAACGAAGTCACATAAATGGAATATTGTGTATTATGAAGCGTGGACAACGCTTAGTGCTGCACGAACGAGAGAATATCGTCTCAAGCATTGTGGCAAAACAAAATATCAATTGATAAAAAGAATTAAAGAAAGTTTAAGATAATTTGGGTGAGGGGTGACAGCGTGCTTTTTGCAGAACGACCCAGCGAGTTAGTTTTGTATGGCTTGCATAAGTTACTATGTAACAGATGCGCAGTGAAAGCGAGCTGTAACAGGCGAATTTGTCATACGAACTAGACCCGAAACCGAGCGAGCTACACATGAGCAGGGTGAACACAATGTAAAAATTGTGGGAGGCCCGCACCCACTGATCGTGCAACATCAGGGGATGACTTGTGTGTAGAGGAGAAATTCCAATCGAGCTCGGCGATAGCTGGTTCTCTCCGAAATAGCTTTAGGGCTAGCGTTGTTTAATTAGTCATGGGAGGTAGAGCTACTGAATGAGTTTCCGCCGCAAGGTAGGTCACTCAACCAAACTCCGAATGCTCATGGCCGTATTACAGCAGTTAGAATTACGGGGCTAAGCTCGTAGTTCAAAAGGGAAACAGCCCAGACCACAATCTAAGGTCCCTAAATTCATACTAAGTGGGAAAGGAAGTGAGACTTCATAGACACCTAGGAGGTTGGCTTAGAAGCAGCCATCCTTTAAAGAAAGCGTAACAGCTCACTA
>CAZHQB010000051.1:0-5081 GCA_964534895.1 uncultured Micavibrio sp. | reverse complement strand
ATTCTCCTGTCAAAAAACGCCTAAACGCATCAATGCTATCGAACATACCAAGTCCAGTCACAATTAATGATGTAATATTTGGATTAAGAAATATGTTGCGAACAATATAATTAATCCCATCTGCAGAATATAATTGCCCAATTGCTCCAATTCTAGATAACACATTATCATCTAACATTGTCAAGATTTTTTCTCTCTTTGTCCATCCACAGACAATGCCAATATCACCTCTCTGACTTGGACAAACAATAAGCTCTTTGTAATATTTTGGCCATTCATCAATCATTTTTCTTCTCCTATATTCTTCTTTTTAATTCAAGCTCTCCTATATCAATAAATGGCCATCGCGTAAACAATAAGCCATATAATACTACTATCATTGGTATTATGATTGGACATATTACAAAAAATACAAAAGTTCCAAATACAAACATGAAATCCTCCTCATGAATGTTAAATAAACTAAAAAACTAATATTTCAATTAACACCTAAAGTATTGCATCTTATATTATTAAAGTCAATATTATAATTTCTACATCCAACAATTAAACGCAACGCCCTTATAAATCTGTACGGAATTGAGACTGTACTTCATCAAGTCCATAATGTTTAACACTTATGCAGGAACGAGGTTGTACCTCGGTCCGTATCATCTTCTATACCTAATCATATTATTTATCAATTTTTGTGCTAATAATATTATCTATTTGCTCATAAAGTGCTTCTAATGAATTATTATTATCCACAATAACATCGGCAAGTCCCTTCATTTCATTGATAGTAACTTCTGTTTCTAATTGTGCATCTTTTTGAAATTGCTCAAAAGTTTTTGTTTGATCATCTTGCTTTTCATTACGAGCAATTAATCTTTCATAACGCACCTTTACATCTGCCGTTATAAATACAAATATAAAATTATCCAATTCTTTTAAATATTTTAAATCAGCCTTGCGACGTATTCCATCCACTATAATAATATGTCTACCAGCCTTTTTTATATCTTCTGCAAGTGCATAAGCTAAAATATCTTGACCATAATATTTACGAAGTCCAATAGAAAGTTTAGTAAAATTCTCACGATTTTTTTCTATATGTACACGATTCAAAATATCTTCAAGTATACCAGAAAATTTATATTCTATAGCATTATATTTTTGTGCTAAATATTTTGATGTAGCTCCCTTACCAGAAGCAATTTCGCCAGCAAGACCTATTACTAAAGTTTTATTCAACATAGTTTAATTTATTTTACTTATAAATTCATTAATCTTATTATACAATTCTTCTAATGTACCGTTATTATCAATGATAATATCTGCATACTCTTTTAACTCTATAATTTGTCTTTCTGCCTCACGTGCACGATCTTTTTTAAACTCTTCAAAAGTTTTGCCATTATCATCAATATTCTCACCTCGCACAGAAAGTCTAGCATGACATTTTTCAATATCAGCCTCCAAATAAATCAAATAAAATCCATCAACTTTTTTAAGATGTTCTATATCTCCCAGTCTACGTACTCCATCAACTGCTATTACGTGACTATCAGAGGTTCTGGCATCATCAGCCATTGCACGTGCAAGTATATCTTCACCGAATGCCTCACGAAGCATTGTTGACATTATCTGTAAATTCTCTCGTGAATTATCTTTATAAATTCGTTTTAAGGCATCGCGTAATATATTGGAAAATCGAAAAACATCTGCTTCGTATTTATCAGACACATACTTTGCAACACTACTTTTTCCACTAGCCATTTCGCCAGTTAATCCTAATATAATTTTTGCCATAATTCTTACAATTAAATGCAACCTATTTTTCTATTCGTTTAGTTAATTTAATTTGATATTCTGGTGTATATTGACGTAATTTTACACCAGAAATTTCAAACATCTTACGCGCTGCTATAAAAATATCCACATCAGCATACTTATCTGAAATATAAATAACTTCCTTGATTCCTCCTTGGATAATTGCTTTTGCACATTCATTACACGGAAAAAGATTTACATATAAACGACAATTTTTTACAGAATCATTTGCATTCATAATTGCATTTGCTTCAGCATGTACAACATATGCATACTTTGTTTTCAATGTTTCTCCTTCTCTACACCACGGTAATCCATCATCATGACAACCTCTTGGAAAACCATTATATCCCAAACCAATGATCACATTCTGATCATTTACGATACAAGCACCAACTTGTGTTGATGGATCTTTTGAACGCTTAGCGATTAAATCACTCATAAGCATAAATGCTTCATCCCACCCAAGATAATTTTTTCGTTTATCATTTTTCATAAAGCAAATATCATAAATAGACTGTTAATTACATCTTTTTTTTAAAATTTCCTTCATTGCATCATCTACTTGCCAAAGTAAATCGTCCATAGAACCATCATTCGTGATAATAAAATCAGATTCTGCTCCAATTTTTGGTATATTTTTTTCAGTTTCTGCTTCTGCTTCAAACTTTTGAAATTCTTTTAAAGTCTGATTATCATCACTCTTTTCACCTCTGCTAGTTACTCGTTTCCACCTTAACTCCTGATCAGCCGTTACATACAAAACATAATTATGCTCAAATGATCTGATAAATTTTAAATCCATCATCATGCGCATACCATTTACACACATTATACCATTATGTTGCTCTACATATCTAGCCACACCTCTATGTAAAACATCCTCACCAAATCGTTCTTTAAACTTACTATACAACCATGATTGGTCCTCTTTAGATGATTGTTCGAAAAATAAATTTAATGTTTTTTTAAGTGGCATACTAAATCTCAACAAATCAACATCATAGCGTCTTTTTAAATAATGTGCAACTGTATCTTTACCACTTCCAGTCTCACCAGCTAAACCAATTACAATTTTGTCATTATGCATATCTTTTTATAATAAACTAATTTTTTACTTATAAAGTATATAGCAAAAAAACAAAAAAGTCCACCATTACAAACTCTAATAATTTCTATCATAATTTTTATATAAAATAAAAAAACAGATAGCTAAACCTGTTTTTTTATCTTAAAAGTTCTTATTTGATTTTAATTGCTGGACTCATTGTTGAACATATACTTATTCCTGAAATTAATTGACCTTTATGTGCTTCATTTTTTTGTGCTTGTACAACCTCGATAAATGCAGTATAATTTTCTACAAGTTTATCAATATCAAATGATACTTTACCTATTACCTGATGTATATTTCCTGTATTATCATTTTTAAAATTTGATTTTCCTTTTTTTAATGACTCTATAGCACTAACTAAATCAGATGTAACAGTATCAGTCTTTGGGCTTGGCATAAGGCCCCTTGGCCCCAATATTCTAGCCGCTGGTGCTAATTTTGGCATCATATCTGGAGTTGCAATGATTACATCTACATCGGGAATATTGCCAGATTTTATTTTTTCTATAAGCTCTAATCCTCCAACAATATCAACCCCAAGTTTCTTAATTTCATCTACTTTATCTTCTGTTATTACACCAATACGATTTTTTTTACCTATCCCATGAGGCAAAACAATAGCTCCACGTATTGCTTGTTCTCCGTTTTTTGGATCTATATTAAGACGAACATGTACTTCCACAGATTCATCAAATTTAGCAGTTGCATTTTCTTTTACAAAAACAACTGCATCTTTGATTGTCATTTTTTCATCTACGCGCTTTTCTATAACATTATTATAATTTTTTCCTCTTTTCATAATATTTTCGTGGTATTAACGAATCATCCGATTCTCCCACAATTAAATCTCAAATAAAAAAACTTATTAAATTTTAAACATTATCATCTTTTCAATACTACATTTTATTTTACTTCAATTCCCATCGAACGTGCTGTTCCTTCTACGATTTTCATTGCGGCTTTTATATCAGCTGCATTTAGATCTGATATTTTAATTTCTGCAATTTCTTTTATTTGATCTTTTGATACACTACCTACTTTATCAACCAATGGGTTTCCTGCTCCTTTTTTCACACCAGCTGCTTTTTTGAGTAATTCAGCACAAGGAGGTGTTTTCATAATAAAACTGAACGAACGGTCCTCATAAACTGTAATTTCAACAGGCACTATATCCCCCATTTTATCTTTCGTTGCTTCATTAAATTGTGTACAAAAATCCTGAATATTTAAACCATGTTGTCCCAAGGCTGGACCAACTGGTGGCGCTGGATTTGCTTTTCCTGCTGGAATCTGCAACTTTAACATTGTCATAACTTTTTTATCTGCCATAATCTAGTGTGTTAGTAATTAATAAAATTAATATATTAGTTATATTTTTGCAATTTGTAAAAAATCTAATTCAACTGGCGTTTCACGACCAAACACCATAACTAAAACTTTTACTTTGCCCCTTGCCTCATCTATCTCTTGAACTTCACCATCAAAATCTTTGAATGGACCATCTATGATTTTCACTCCTTCACCTTTTTTGACATCGATACGATATTTAGGCTCTTCTTGTCCCATCTTCTTTTTGATAGATAAAATTTCTTCTGGATTTACTGGAGTTGGTGTCGTACCAAGTCCTATAAACCCAGTTACATTTGGTGTATTACGCACCACATACCATGATGCATCTGTTACAATCATCTGAACCAAGACATATCCCGGATAAATTTTTTCTTCTACAGTAACACGCTTATTATTTCTTATCTTAATCTTTTTTTCAACCGGCACAATTACATCAAAAATATAATCCTGCATATCCATAGACTCGATACGTTGCTTCAAATTATGAGTAACGTTGTCTTCATATCCAGAATATGTATGTAATACATACCATGCTTTACCATGATGTTGTGTTTGCTTTGCCATAATCTATTATAAAAATTTACTTTTACAAAATTATATCTTTGATAAAACTACCAAACATATAATCCAAAACACCCAAAAATACCGCAACTGTTATACTAATTACGATAACAAGGGTTGTATATTGAATTGTTAACTCACGTGATGGCCAAGAAACTTTCTTCATTTCACTGTATGCTTCACGCAAAAATTGTGTAATTTTGTTCATATTTTTTAGATTCTAAAAAAGCCCCTCAATGGGCTC
>CAZHQB010000050.1:0-5484 GCA_964534895.1 uncultured Micavibrio sp. | reverse complement strand
CAAGATTTGACAAAAATTAAAAATTGAGGTATTATTACATGTTGTTCTTTTTAGAGTTTTATCAATTTTTGGAAACCTTTGAGGAGGATTAGGTGTGACAAAAATAATAGTAAAAAAAAAGAGAGAGGATATTCCCATTAAATGTCCGATTGCTGATGTTAGTAATTTCTGGACACGTGCTTCCATTGATTTAATACAAGAAGGAATAAAAAGAGCACAAAAAAATGAAGACATTGAACTCCTGCGCTCTTGTAAAAAAAGATTGTTGGAGTTAGAAAATAACTTGTCCTGATTAAAAAACATCGGGAAAAGTCAATTTTTCTAATAAAACATAAGCTTGTTGAAGGTTTTCCTTCGATAAGCTTTTTTCTTTTTGTTCTAATTCTTTTGATAACAAGTCCAGTGTTTGTTGTACTGCATTTTCTGCAGCTTCATATTTTTGCGGATTTCCACGACTTATTCCTAAATCCTTTAGGTAGGTTAGTTGCTTGTTTAATTGAATTTCGCTAGTTTTTAGTACAAACAAAGACATATAATGATTTTTCACTTTATTGTATGAATTTGTGTTTTCGGTGTATACAATCAATTCTTTGCACAAAGAATCCAAGTTATTTTTGTCAAATGCAATTATAACACGAGGTGTTAAATGTAAATGTTCATTATCACCATTAAGTCCAGAATTAAAATATTTTATGTTAGTTAATGTGCCATCTTCCAGGCTTTGTTTAGTTTTCATAAGCTTGTTCACTAAAACATCTCTTCTGTTGGTGACGGTTACATCAATAGCAAGTACGCCTGTGCGGGCAGATGTCTTTGGATCTTCCCATTCAATAACAAAATCAGTGCCATTTTTTCTGTCATCATATTCTAGCGTTTCCGTAATAACAGAATCTTCTCCAAACCACAGATTATCAGTAGCAAAAGTTCTAGTTATGTGTTCAGCAATTTCAGCATATTGGGTAAAATCTTTTTGATTTACCTTGTTTCGTAGGTTTCTAACTTCATTTTTGTCGTTATTAATTTCACTTTCAGGATAAAGGTCTTTAAAGTTGTCCATATCTGTTAATGCAATTGATTCCTGACGTCTTTGTCTATCTTTTTCATTTGACAAATACCAATCGTAAAATGCTTGAGCTGATGGAGGTAATGTTGTATTATCGGCAGTTCTTTTTTGTATTAGACTTCCTTCTGGTGTGATCATAATATTATTTTTACTTTTTTATTTACGAATACTAATTTCTGTAATGTTATGATTTTCAAAGACTCTGACGAACTCTTGCATTTTTTCATCAGAAACTGGTTTTTTATTTTGAAATTTTGGGTCTAGGGTTGTTTCTGGGCGGAATTTTTGTAAGTATAATTTGTCACTTTCCTGTAATAGCTTTGCCATTTCTTTTATTATATCAATTGTGTGCACTCCGTCAATTATTGTTGTGCGGAATTCGTATGGTACACTTCCCTTTTTTAAGAAATTTATGCTCTCAATTATTTTTGTTGGGTTGGCTAAATCTCCTACTAATTTTTTGTAATTTGCTGGCACGGTTTTTACATCCATTGCTACATAATCTAGTAGTTTCTCATTTATTAAATTTTTTAATGTATCAGGTAGATTTCCGTTGGTGTCTAATTTTACTAAAAACCCCATTCTTCTCACTTCTTTGATAAATTCTTTTAAATCTGGTTGCACGGTTGGTTCGCCTCCAGATATAACTACACCATCTAATTTCCTCTTTCTAGTTTCTAGAAAATTTAAAACTGCTTTTTGTGGTATGAAGCTAGGACGCAATTCTTTAATTTCTTCAGGTAGTACAAATTCTTTATTATGACAAAACTTGCAACGCATATTACATCCTGGGGTAAAAATTATTGCAGATACTTTTTCTGGATAGTCCAGCATTGTGAATTTTTGTACTCCACTTATTAGCATAGTTTTATGAGCTATTAGTAATAAGGCTCAACCTTCGGGTACCCGAAGGTTGAGCCTTGGTGTTGTTTGAATTTTATGTACTTATTAGTCTTTGCGAGAAAAATTTTGGAGGCAATATTAAGATTGCTTCGTTATAAGCTTATCGCAAAAACTGGATAATTACACAAATTTGACTATCTTTTAATTACCAAATTTGTTTGTAAAATCTTCATTTGCACAAACGCACTCTTGAAAATGTTTGCGAGAATAATGTTCTGATTTTTTGCCAGTATTGAAAAATGATACTGGGCGAAAATATCCCATTACTCTTGTCCACACCTCACAGCGTGTCCTCCCCCCTTCGTTCATTTGGATCTTTTGTGATGCCATATATTTATTTTACTTAATTAATTATTTTTTTAATAAATTTATTTATCAGCCTCTAAACTCTCGTAACCTCTACGGAATTCACTATCACAACAATTTACATTTGTTAATCCCAATTCTTTATCACATTTTGGACAAAAGTCGTATTCTCCTGCTAAATAACCATGTTTTGGGCATATTGAGAATGTTGGTGTTATGGTGATGTATGGTAATTTATAATTTGTCAAAATCTTTTTAACTAAATTTGCACACGATTTCCCAGAACTTATTCTTTCACTCATATAACCATGTAGCACTGTGCCTCCGGTATACATTGATTGTAATTCTGCTTGTAAATCTAGTGCTTCAAATATATCATCCGTGTAACCTACTGGTAGTTGTGTGGAGTTTGTATAATATGGCGCTTCTTTTGTGCCTGCTTGAATTATATCTTCATATTGTTTTTGGTCTTCTTTTGCAAAACGGTAAGTCGTTCCTTCTCCTGGAGTTGCTTCTAAATTATACAAATTACCAGTTTCTTCTTGAAATTCAGACATTTTTTCTCTTATAAATCTCATTGTTTCTTTTGCAAAATTTTGTCCAAATTCTGACGCGATATTTTCTTTGTCATTTGTGAAATTTCGTATTGCCTCATTTACACCATTAATACCAATAGTAGAAAAGTGGCTATCTAGCTTACCTAAATATCGTTTTGTATAAGGAAATAGTCCTCTGTTCATCCATTTTGTTATTACTTCCCTCTTAATTTCTAGAGATGCTTTGGCTAATTCCATCAAATGTGTAATTCTTTCAAAATAAGCTTTTTTATCTCCTGCACAAGTTTTGCCAATACGTGCTATGTTAATTGTTACTACACCTATTGAGCCAGTCATTTCTGCAGAGCCAAAAAGTCCTCCACCTCGTTTACGTAATTCTTTAAGATCTAGTTGCAATCGACAACACATTGAGCGAACATCGCCAGGGTTTAAATCTGAGTTTATAAAATTTTGAAAATAAGGAGTGCCATATTTTGCTGTCATCTCAAATAAAGGTAATACTTTAGAATCATTCCAGTCAAAATCTTTAGTAATATTATATGTTGGAATTGGAAACGTAAATGTGCGTCCCTTTGCATCTCCTGCCATCATAACTTCAATAAATGCTCTATTAATAATATCCATTTCATTTTGTAGTTCTCCAAAGGTGTGTGAAAAAGGTTTTCCTCCTAATAAAAGGGTTTTGTCTTTTAAATCATCAGGACAAACCCAATCAAGTGTGATATTTGTAAAAGGTGTTTGCGTTCCCCATCTAGATGGAATATTTAAGTTAAAGACGAATGATTGGATATTTTGGTATACATATTTATAAAGTGTGTCTGATATATATTTTTCTTTTTTTTCTTCTGATTTAAAAGAAATATTATATTTTTTAATATCATCACGAATTTTTAATTCTTTCTTCTTGACGAAAGGTGCCATGTAGGTATCAAAACTAGAGAATGCTTGTGCTCCTGCCCACTCATTTTGTAGAGTTCCCAAGAAATTCACCATTTGAGATACTGCACTTGTGAGGTGTTTTGGAGGATTTGATTCTACCTTGTTAGATACCCCATTAAAGCCCTCTTCTAATAGCGCACGTAAACTCCAACCAGCACAATAACCGCTAAACATATCAAGGTCATGTATGTGTAAATCAGCATTTCTATGAGCCTCCCCTATTGCTTTTGGATAAATATGTGAAAGCCAGTAGTTTGCAGTGACCTTTCCTGCAGTATTGAGTATCATACCACCAAGTGAGTAACCTTGATTTGAATTGGCATTAACTCGCCAATCTAATTGATCTAGATACTCACTGATAGTTTTATCAACATCTACCATAACATTAGCATCTGAGCGCATCTCGGAGCGTTTTTGTCGGTAAAGTATGTAATCTTTTGCTATTTGTGGATAGTTTAATTTGATAAGCGTAGCTTCTACAATGTCTTGTACTTGCTCTACAGTAGGAATTTCATCGGAATATTTTTTTGTGAGCTCGTCATCAACTTTTTTTGCAAAAGTTTTTATCCTGAGTGTTTTGGTGGGGTTTGAGGCTGTGGCAGCTTTTTTTACAGCATTTTCTATTTTTGTTATATCAAAATCCACTATAGTCCCATTTCTTTTTTTGATTTTATGTATAGCCATATTTATTTTATGATAGTTTGAATTTTAACCAAATCTCTACAAAAAACATTTTTAGTAGAAAAAGAAAAAGCAAGAAATTTTTTGATTCTCACCCCTTGCTAATTTAAATTATAAACCTTTTTTAAATATAGTGCAAATGTAATATATCCACACAGGGGCGATATATACCATATGATGTGGTTTTTGATGAAACCATACCACAAGTAGATAATTTTAATAATATTTCGAAATATTATTGCTACATAATCAAATTATTTTATAAATAGTGTAATAGATACACTATTTATAAAATAAAGTTATATAGTTTTTTAAAAACTAAAATTAATAGTTGTTCCACATGGAACAAAATTGATATAATTTAACTTAAAAATATAAAAATTGTTCCACGTGGAACAATTTAGTTGATTATTTATTAATTTATATTACAAATTTAAAATAAATTTGTTCCATGTGGAACAAAATACTACATAAACTACACACTTGACACTTTATTAAAAATTAAATTGTTCCACGTGGAACATCAAACGTTATAGATCTAAATTTTTTAGTAGGTTTGTACGTTTTTGTTGAGAATGTTGTAGTAATAAGGATATGTTGTTATATAATATATATTTTTGGGGAATATAAATGTTCCACGTGGAACATTTATAGTTAAAATTTATGATAATCAACTAAATTGTTCCACGTGGAACAATAAATTCTGCAAATCTAGGTTTATTAATTATTTTATATATTTTTAGTAAAAGTATAATAAAAAAGTAAGAATTGCATGATGTATATTTTTGGAGAATATAAATGTTCCACGTGGAACAAAAATGGTATAATTTAACTTACAAATCTAAGAATTGTTCCACGTGGAACACGCTTATTTTAAGTTTATAACATAAACTGATAAATAATTAACCAAATTGTTCCACGTGGAACAATAAAATCAAGTAGGTAACCTTGCGCATATTTGACAGATACCATAAAATATGGTATAATACAAGCACGTCGTACAGTGACTTAGAATAAAAAAGGTTGTAAAAAATG
>CAZHQB010000049.1:0-5678 GCA_964534895.1 uncultured Micavibrio sp. | reverse complement strand
TTTTATTTTTAATATTTCCATTCTGCAAATTCTTTACTTGAACATTGGTTAATCGACTTATCCCCTGCACATCGCTAAAAAAAGCTTCTGCCTGTGGCATATATGATAAAGAAAATAATACGGCCACCAAAAAACTCACTATTAAAATCCTCATTTATTTTTATTTTAATCTTTACATCTTATATAATATCACATCAAGATATTTTTACATAATTTATTACAAGTAACTATTTACCCTTTTAAAAATTTCTTTGCAAAAAAACAAATAATTAGAAATTTAGCATTTAACAATGTATATAAACTACACTTAATAATATTGATAGAGATAACTAAAAAACTAACAATTTATCATTTCAACTGTAACACCAGTGGAATGGACACGGGCGGATATAGTAGACAGAGAGAATGCTCCGTAAGTAGAAATATCTAAACTAACAGTGTTATCACATTCTTACAAATTTGAATACTCTAGAGTATATTCTTTGCCTACGGCATCCACCTTAATCTCTCGACTTCACCTGCGTTACGCTCGAAATGAAAACAAAATTTAATTCTTCAGTGACCTAAAAGATAATAAATTATTACAAAATTAAATTAAGACACAAGGAAATATACTATGAAATAAATTACAAATTATTTCTATTAATAATATAAAATATTTTTAAATCAATAAAAAAGAGGAGAAATGCGATACTACTACATTTCTCCTCGGATTTGGATTACACTACTCTACGTAATCCAAATATCTTCTTTGCATTTTGCTGGCATGTCGCCAGCTTTTTTGCTTTCTTATTTTTCTTCTTTTTCCGGCCGGAACCGGAAATATTTTTTGTGCCAACATGAACGTTGGCCATCGTGAGTTGATAATTATCGTTCTTCAATTCACGATTAGCTACAGCCACAACCTTCTGCCGAAGCATAGGGTTGTCGGCAGAGTACGCTACCCGCAAAATCTCTGCAGGATCATCCCTGTTTTCAATGGCATCTTTTGCGAGATTTACTCTCGCTCTCCAATCCTTGCCTTCGATATTTTTTACTTCTTGATTCCACTTAGCAAGAATGCTCTGAGCCTCATTCCTGAGGGCAGGGAAGGGACATTCTGGCTTTGCTGACCCCATCTGGACCAGTTCTGCAAAGTTGTTTATATTGCGATGCCAGCTTCCCATCTCTTGCAGATGCTCTGCAAAAGCTTTTTTCGCGATAGCGGCATATTCTAACTCTTTTTTGGCCTGTTTCACAATGCCAACATAATCTTTTGTCTTACCTCCAAACTTTACTACCAATTTGGCAGTAATCAATTCGTTGGAAAGATGATTGACACCTGTTGTGATAATTTCCTTTGCCTCTTCGACCTTCTCACGACGTGTCGTCATAACATTCTCCTTTCCTCTAAAAAGAGGAATTGTATTAATGTGGTGCAATGTCTATACGAGACATTACTACCACGAATACTGAGAGAGCTACATTGCTCCCTCTATATAATTCAACAAAAAATTATAAAATTATATAGAGGGAACACAAATTTTAAAAGAGCTACTACATTGATCATTTATTAATCAATGTATTACTATAGCATACTTTTTAAATCTTGTCAACCCCACTCGATAAATTTAAAATAGACAGTAGAATACATAATAGAATTATCTACAAAATAATAGTAAGAGAATTTTTAAAAGAATTTACTAAAAAATATTGTAAAAATGAATATTCTGGTAAACATTTTTATGTTAAGAAGTATCCGCAAAACAAACCAAACACAAAAATACAAATCAACTAAGGAAGTCTCTGCAATCATAGCATCACATATTTTGATGATATCTCGCGTTACAAAGTCTGTTGCATCCTCATAAATCTCATATGGTAAGATAATTTTATGCTTAGCATTTAACTGACTATCTCTAATAGGCTGATAAAGTTCTTTTTTAAAATCAAATATGTTAGCGTGTCCAATATATATTTTTATAATTTATTTTATTCCAATTCTTTTTTAACCTCTTCAAATTCATTTTCTATTTCACTTAGTCGTTTTTTGGAATCCTTAATGAGACTTGCACCTTTTTTGACTTTTTTAATTCCTTCTTCCACATCCACTTCATCTTGTTTTTCAAACCAATTTACTATTTCTTCAATCTCTTTGAGAGATTTTGTCAAATTATCTTTTTTTTGTACCATATTTTTTAATATCTTAGTAAATTATTATCACCCTATTTACAATCAAAATATCTATCTATTAATAGAATACCACCTCACCCACGAACAATCAAATGAAGAAATCATAATTTAAATACTAATTTAAATCAGTATTTAAATCATGATTTTACAACTCAAAAAAGGTTCAACCTTAGATGTCCTCTATCACCACAAGTGAAGGTCGAACCTTGTCCACATTGTATACAGGACAGACGTAAAATTTATCATCACGCATCCACATATCATCCTCCCCTTTGAAGGGGAGGTGCCCTGATAAGGACAGAGGGGTTAGATACCACAATAGAAAACAAGTCAATAATTCTATATATACAACTCAAAAAGGTCCAACCTTCGGAATCCGAAGGTTAGACCTTGGCGCCTTTATTTTTCAACTTTTTTTATACTTTCACTTTTTGTTAAATAATTTGTTTTTGTTAATACATTCTTTTTTGTCTTTTTTTCTAGTGCATTTTTTGCATCTCCTGCAATCTTACCGCCTTCTTTAGCATCATCTTTTAATTTTTCAAATCCTTTTGAATCATTAACCTGTGTAATTTCTGTTGTTGCTCGTTCACCAAGCATACTAAAAATCAATTCCAAATCTGTCATATGATCTCTAAGATTTTCTCTTTTTAATTTTTTGTATTTTTTATATTCACTAGGAGTCATATCAAATGTTGCTTTTGATATCTCTGCTGTCAAAATTGCATATTCTTTTTGCTCTTTCACTCCACGCTTTTCCCACTCATCAGTTAATTCTTCACGAATTGCAATTCCCCGCATTCTTTTTTCTATCCAATCATCACTGTAACCCTTTGCTTTATACAAAGCACGAGTTCGCTTTGAAGCAAGTTCAGGATCCTCAATTTCTTGCACCCTCTCATAACCAACTCTAGCAAACCATCTTTTGAAAGGCTCTGCTTTTGGTGATGAAATAGATTGAATAATACGAAATAATGTTTCCGTATTAGCACAATCAGTTTTGCGCATTTTTCCATCACTCGCCTTCAATTTCAACTGTCCGATTTCTTCGGACAGTTGAAATTGACCTTCATTCTCAATCTTTATTTTTAAATCACTCCAGTATTTTCTTGCTCTATCAGTCTCTGTCAAAACCTCAATAACATCAATAACAGAAAACCACCACTCATTATTATAAATAGTTTTCCTAATCTCTTTTTTCTGGAAAATTGCTAATTTTGTTATATTTTTTTCTATCATATATTTAATATTATATTTTATAAAAATAGTACCATCTCACCCACGAACAATCAAACAAAAAAAATTATAATTTAAAAAAAGGTCCAACCTTCGGATTCCGAAGGTTGGACCTTGTCGTTTTTATTTTTCAACTTTTGATTTAACAGTTCCGTCTGTTAATTGTGTGATTATTTCATCCCCTTTTTTGATTTGTTTTTTACTTCTTACTACTTTACCACTTTTGTCTGTTGTTATGCTGTAACCTCTTGCTAGTTGATTTTTTGGGTCGTAATTTGATAGTGTTTTTTCGTAAAAAATAATTTGCTTTTTGTTTGTTTCTAGTACACTTTGAAATCCTAGTAACACATTACTTGCATCCTGTATTGTTCTGTTATAATTAAGTACAATTTTGTCCAGTGAATGTGATAATTGTCCTAAATTATTTTGCAACACTCTTTTTTTGCTTGTAATTTCATTTTGTAATTTTTGCACTCCAAAATCAAATTTTGCAAACAAGTCTTTTGCATCTTGCAAAATTGTGTCAAAAATATTTTTTACTGCAAATTCTTGCTGTGACAACTGCATCTTTTTGCCAGAAAGTGCTTTTTCAAATGAGCGCAAAATGTATTGCTCGCTACTGCTAATAAATTTATCCACTCTATCCCAACTGTCCCTAACAGCATGTGCCGCCGCTGTTGGCGTACTCACTCCTACATCTGCCACAAGTGTTGTGAGAGTTTCATCTTGTTCATGTCCTACTCCTGCCACCACTGGCACAGGGAAATCTGCTATCATCCTCACAATCTTTTCATTATTAAATGCTTGCAAACTCTCCAAGCTACCACCACCCCTGACAATCACCAATACATCAATATCCTTTTTTGCCATTGTAGTGAGTGCACTCTCCAAATCCACCAAAGCATTTGCACCCTCCACACTTGAATGATGAAATATGATTTTGTAACCATAATTCCCTACATTTGTAGTAAAATCCCCAATCGCTGCACCACTCCTAGAAGTTATCAGTCCAATTCTTTTGGGAAGTTTTGGCAACTCTCTTTTCCTTTCCTGAGCAAGCAATCCTTCTTGTTCAAATTTTTTCTTCAATTTTTCATAAGCTTTTTTGAGCGCACCCTCACCACAAAGCTCTACGGTCTGCCCTATAAAACTAAATCCATATTGTTTGTGATAATTAGGCTCTCCAGTCACTATTACTTCCATACCGTCCTCTAATTCAATACCTGAGAGTTCATAACTATTTTTGAAAACCGCACATCGCAAGATACTGCTCTTATCCTTAATCTCAAAATAAGCATGTCCATTTGGATTTCTCTTGAACCCGACAATCTCCCCCTGCACACGAGTACCTCTAAAATTAGTCCGAAGCATAGTATCTAACATCCCAACAAACTCACTAACAGAAATGGCACTCTCACCCATCTCCTCAACAACCTCCCCAGTAACCTCATCAAACTTCATCTCCTCACCTGTCATTCCTGCGGAGGCAGGAATTTTATCGTCGCCTGCCATCTCATTCACCACATCCGCCTCGTCAAACAAACTGCCCCCATTATTATTTGTCATTCCTGCGAAGGCAGGAATCTTTTTGCCTGCAACTTTTAATTCTTCATTTTTAATTCCAGTTATCCCCTCCCCCCGCACAATAGCTAAAATCTCATCACCATACTTACGAACCTTCACAGGACCAATGCCTTTAATACGCAAAAGCGCATCAGAAGTTTTTGGTTTAATTTTTACAATCTCCTTAATAGTGCCAAAAGGCAAAACCATAAAAGGCTCCAGATGTTCCCTCCGAGCCGTATCCTGTTGCCAAGAAATGATTTTTTGCATTAAAGACATGTCTTAGTATATTAGTAAATAATACATTATTTTTATTATACAACAAAAAAATATCACCACCAATTTATCAAAAATAACTTAACAATATTATTTTAAGAAACCCATACTTGTCATATCATTTAGATAAAGATACTGAATTCATTGTAATATCAAATTAATACACAAAGAAATATATAATAAAACAAATTACAAACTTATTTCTATGATAATATAAAATACCTTTAAACCAATAAATTACATAAAAACTCCATCACCCACATCATTTCAATTGAAAGTAATAACAAAATAGAAAGATTTCCAAATTTATAATTTAAAATACCATTAATTTATCTACATTATTTAAAAACTCATTCTACAAAAATAAAATTAACTGCTATTTTCTATATTTTTTAGATACAAATATTACACCCAAAATAAGTAATAGAACT
>CAZHQB010000048.1:0-5932 GCA_964534895.1 uncultured Micavibrio sp. | reverse complement strand
ATATTCTAATTTAATTTTTATATTATTATTTTTCTAAGATATTTATATTATACCACCCCCCCTAATTGCTGCAATTGTAGCAAATGCTCTATTATACATTACTTATTTTTAATCTTATACTGTTCTATTACATCTTTATAGACTTTTTCTAGTTCCGTAGCACATGCACCCGCTGTATATTTTTCATGTGCTATACGATATGCAGTTTTACCAATTTTTTCTCGTAAACCCCTGTCATTTATCAATTTTTGTACCTTACTGATAAAATTTTCCTCATTTTCTTGCGCAATAAGCCCATTTACATTGTCTTCAATTAAATCACCAACACCATTTTTACCAATAGCTACGATTGGTTTTCCTATATACATATTTTCTGTTATAATTGTACCTTGCGTTTCTGATGTTGAAGCATATACAAAAATATCTCCTGCATCGAGATAATTTTTTACTTCTTCACGATTTACTTTGCCTACAAAAATAACTCTTTCATTTACATTAATCACTTCAAAAATATGTTGCACTTCTCTTTGTAAATTTCCTTCACCTCCACACAAAAAAATAACGTTTTTATTTTTTTGTAAAATTTTTGCTATTACACGAGCAAGAAAAAGTATATTTTTTTCCTCTGTTAACCGTGAAACTGTAGCAAGTACTAACATATCATCAGCAATGTTATACTTTTTTTTCACCTTCCTGCCATCTGCATTTATAAATAATTCCTCATCTACGCCAGAAGGCACTACACTAATACGATTATGTTTAACACCGGCTTTTTTAATTATATTAATAATAGATTGTGTTGGCACAATAATATGGTCACAATTTTGTGCAAACTCTGAAGCATTTTTCATTGCCAAATGACCTGACAACTTTTCTGGCACGAATGGCATATAATGAGCATATCTATCATAAAGTGAATGCCATGTAAAAACAAGTGGTACATTTTTTCTTAATGCCCACTCCTTTGCCACTGTTCCCAATAAATTTGGATGTTGTGCATGTACTATATCAATATCCAAATTTTTAATAATCTCTTCAATTTCTGATGAGTGTGGAATCACTAGAGAAAAATCAATCTTAGTTGGTATTTTTATCGATGGATATCGAAAAATATTTTCCTCTTTTTGAGTCACAGAATCTCCCCATCTAGGCGCAAAAACATATACAGTATGTCCAGCGTCAATAAACGCTCGTCTAAAACCCTCCACAGATGTACTTACACCATATGGATTTGGTAGATAGTTATTTGTAAAAATCGCAATATTCATTTAATTAAACTCGTCAAATTTTTTATTACATAATAAAAAATTTGTATTTATTATACAAATTTTACATCTCTCTAATTTTGTTTTATAAATTTAACCACATCTTCAAATACTGTTATATGTTTGCCATTGCCCATAAAATTATGACTTGCTTTTTTAATTAATCTCATCTCTTTTGTATCTGATGAAAGTCGTTTGTATATTTCAAAAATACTATTCTTTGATACTAAGTGGTCTTTATCTGGTTGTATCAAAAATGTTGGCTGAGTTATTTTATGTAACTTTTTGTGAGATTGTTTAATTGCATCGAAAGCTTCAAAAGCACTGCTAAGTGGATAACGCTGATACGAAATTAACTGAGTGATACTTGGTTCTGCGTTAAATACTCGTGGATAATATTTTTTCTTGTAATTTATAAATTGTCTTGTAATATGTGCCGCACAAAATCCGAGCTTCTCATGTTTCATCTTATATGGTGTACTCATAAGTATAAGACCATGCACATCTGGATTGTCTACTGCAACATGCAGAGACAGGCTTCCACCTATAGACATACCTCCAACATAAACTTTTTTATATTGTTTTTTAACACGCTTAATAGCTCTTTGCACATCATTTTCCCACTGCTCCCATGTTACATTTTCTAAATGTTCTGGACGAGTACCATGTCCAGACAAAAGTGGCGCATCTACTGCAAATCCTTCTGCGTTTAATTGCTCTCCCAACACTCTCATCTCATAAGGCGTAGAAGTCCAGCCATGCACCAAAACAACACATGTGTCCGATGCGCTTTTAAGATGAAATGGCTTATTGATGATGTTCAAATCCTGATAATACCTGTTAACCATCTCATTGGGCAAAATCCTACCTCGCTTAACTGTAAGTGTATGTAATTTTTGAACGTATTGCTCCATCTATAATAATCACATAAAAAAACCAAAGAAATCTTTTATTTCTATATATTAATTTTACTAAATTTTTCACTATTTTGCAATACCAAAAATTAAAAAACTCCCACGAAACATTGTTTCATGAGAGCTTTTATCTATTTGAACCAATGGAATTTGATGGATTCATCATCCAAAATTTCCATCACCCCAAAGCCTTTCCCAATTCCCATCATCCCCCATGTTGCTGGGATGACATAAACTGGAAACATTTTGCACAACTGTCTGTATGGTTTGTAAACAACCCTCATCAGTTGTGCATTCCATCTGGCATGCATATGCCCATGGAGCAAAGTGTCTATTTTTTTAGAATGTGTGAGCAATGATTCACCCACACCTTCATAAAAATTCAGAGCCGTTGGATCATGCAAGAAAAAAATAATTTCTCTGTCTCTCGCATTTACCAAAATTTCCTCAACAAAATCCTCTTGCTGACACTTGAGGTTTTGTAAATAACTGTCACTGGTGTTGTCCACATTACGAATGAGGTTTGTAGAAATATAAACAATCTTTTTGACACCAAGATCCAGCTCACCAAATGCTGGACCGATAAGGTCTTGGGCACGATGCACACTAAGTACACTCATACCACCAGACTCAGTGCCAATTTTGACACCAGTTTTGCCACTGACTTCAAACTTGTATCCAACATCATGGTCACCCCAAACAAGGATACTAGGAGCATATCCTAAAGTGGTATAAAATGATTTCTGAAACTGCTCGTATTGTTTTACAGCCTCATCAGTGATCATTCCCATTTCATTGGTTCCAGGTGTGTAATCCCCACACCCAATCACTAAGTCAAACGGACCATAGCCATCATAACTCAACAATGCTTTTTTAAATGCACGTTGAGTCATATTATCCCAAAATTTCAGAAATTTTATTGTCATCCATTTTGGCATAATGTCACAAAGTGGTGGAAACCACTTCTGCTCATACTTTTTGGAATCCACAGAAAAATGCGGATCCGAAAACAAAAGTACTTTGCAAATAACTTGGTTTGTCATCTCAAAACCCTCACTTTATATTTTGTTCATGATAACAACGATATTTTTACGCAAACAATACAAGATTGCAAAATATACCATTGTTACTATAATCTGCACTCCACTGATCACCGTCCATGCCAGAATTGGCATGGACAAGATAAGCGCTGTAATGATCTCTGGCAAAATACAAAGTACACCAGACAATTCCACAGGTGCATAACACCCTGAGCGATTATTTCTATTTGCCCACAACAGATAAAAATAAATAACAACACCACAACCTGCAATAAACATAGTCTCATTAAAAAGTGCTTCTGTTGCCATAATTACACCTCCATTGAACATTAATTTTTAATGTACGAACTGTGTATAATATCACAAAATATGTTATTAGTCAAGCTTCAATTTCTTTTTTCCGCCACTTCTAAATAATGATCAATATTTGCTGCTGTTATTTCATCTGGTGCAAGCGTAGTGTTATGTCGTAATTTTTTCATTACACTTACTCTTATATTTTCTTTATCATTAACACTACTTATAATTTGTGCTAATTGAGAATTTTTATCATTTTCTTTTCCTGGTGGATACACCGTGTCTAACTCCCCTGTTATATATGTAATTGGTAAATCAATTTTTTTAATTTTTTCTAATAATTGTCCTTTAGACACCTTTTTTGCTTCCGCAAGTCTTTGTGTAATTCTCTCTTTATTAAACGGACTTTCTGGTTTTGAAATATGAGCATAAAGATCTTTTTCATAATCTTTTTCTCCTGAAAAAAAACTTTTTGCATGAAATTCTGCATTTGTTTGCACACCTGATAGAATAAATTTTGTAGAAAGTTTAACCGCATTTTCATCCTCATTTACCCCTGCAGGATTAAGAAGTACCAAACTTGCAATTTTCTCTGGATACTTTTGTGCTAAAGTTGCCAGTATTTCACTGCCCATAGAGTGTCCAACTAAATGCACTTTTTTATCACCTAAATCCAATTTTTCTATAAGTTGTCTTATAACTTCCGCCTCATTATCAAAATTATCTGTATTATAATATTTTTCTGATGGATTTTGTGAATTACCATAACCAGGCAATGACGGTAAAATGACTTTTCTGCCTTCACACGCAAGTGAAAAACCAAGCTCTGCAATCCCTTCCCAACCAGAACCAAATCCCGGTAAAACAATAACAGGATCTTTCAAGTGATCCTCTTTTTCTCCAACTGACACCTCCCGATAATCAACCTTCAATTTCTCTCCATTTATATCAACTTCTTGCACTTTTTTGGTTTCTAATTGTTGTCCTACTTCTTTAATATATTTACTACGATTTTCAAATATCTCATTGATTGTTAATGCTTCATTTTTCATACAAATATTGTTTTAATTATTATTTTCTAAAATTTAATTCTTCAAATGATTGTGGCTTTGTGAGTGTTTGCCAATTTTTGTATTGTTTATACAAACCTACTAAACCCAATCCATGCGAATGATACACGGCAAATCTAGAATCTCTCACAATCTCGAACTTTTTGTTCAACCAATATCTCGCCCACTCCCCATCTTCTCCGCCAGCACCATAACCTTCATCAAAATGATATTTATCCCACAAATCTTTGCGTATTATCGCATTTGTAAATCCAAGCACTCCCATTTTTTGTTTTGTTATAATTTCTTTTTTATTCCTTTTTATTTCATATTGCCCAATCCATTTATTAAACAAAATTTTTTCCCAAATAGTTGCATCTGGAAGCGCCCATACATTTCCATATACCCCAGCAATTTTATCATTTGTAAAATCATTTATCCCATCTTGTAACCAATTGTCTGAAATAGGAATTGAATGAGCGCTAAGTATTACTAAATATTTTGTAGCACTTGATTGTTTGCAACCAATATTAAGTGCATATGGATAAGAGAAATCTCTTTGTTTTATGTAAAAAATATTATTAGTATATTTTTTTGCAATCTTTAAGGTTTTGTCAATAGACTCAGAATCAACTATAATAACTTCAAAATTTTGATAAGTCTGACTTTTTAACTTTTCTAAACAAATACCCAACCACTTTTGTTCATTTTTTGTCCGAATAATTATACTTGTTTCCATATCATTTATGTTTGACTAGTCATTTTGTCATCAAACATATGTTTTGTTTTGCGTTTTTTTAATACATTTATTCCTACAAAAAAAGCTACTGCCAAACTGCCAATGATAATACCTGCATAATTTATGTATTCAGCAATTTGTTCATAAAGATTGCCAAAAAAATAACCCACAAACACCAAAAATGCACTCCATGCTAAACCACCTAAAAAAGAGTATCCTAAAAATTTCCAAAATGACATCTTAACAATTCCTGCTGCTATAAATGTAGTCCAGCAAAGACCTGTCGTTGATTTTACAGCAACAATAGTTTTTCCCCCGTGATTTACAAAAAATTCTTCCATCTTCATCACTAGTGCTTCCGTGATACCTATGTGCCTACCAATCTTTTTAACAAATAACATACCCTTCCATCTGCCGATGCCATAAAACAAAATATCTGCAAGTATATCTCCAAGCACAGACAAGAAAAAAACCACGTAAACATTAAATATGCCCATTGAAGCCATAAAGGCTGCAATAAGCGTCACTATTGGACCCTCTACAATCATAAGAGGCAAAAGTATCCAATACCCATAATCAGAAAGAAATTGTATAATCGCCTGTCCATCCATACTCTTTATTATATACT
>CAZHQB010000047.1:0-6610 GCA_964534895.1 uncultured Micavibrio sp. | reverse complement strand
TTGGTAAGGACTTCTAATTAGTAACTTTGTGGTATACTTTTTTATATATGAATGAAATTGGTAGATTAATTAAAAAGGGTCAATCAGTAGTGAAATCACGAGGTTTTAATGGTTTTTGGATTGCTTGGAAAAGTTATATATACAAAAATTTATCCATACTCAGTTTTGGAACAGAAAAAAGTGGAGATGTGTTGGTAATCGGTGATTGCGATATTAATGATTTGAAAGACAGCGGATTTATTTACAAACAAATTTATGATAATAAATTTAATAAAAAATATTTAAAACTGTATGATGTATTTTACTTTGGAGATGATGTGCTTATTGATGGTGAAATAAAAAATAAAATACAAAAATATAATAAATTGTATATTGATAAAGCAATATTAGGCGAAAATAAATTGTTGGATTATATACAAAAAAATAGAAAGAAAAAAATTATCTATGTTTCATCTAGTACAAATATAAGCGGTGGCGTTATGGTGATTGCTCAACATTTACAACAATTACAAGATTTAGGTTATAATACTTTACTTGTTACACAAGATGTAAACGTTGACATGTCCTGGAAAGAGGATTTTGATATGCCGATTTTGCATATAGGTCAAATTAATAAGGAATGTTATGGTAATGATGTTGTTGTAGCTACTTTTTGGGATACAGTGCAATTTGTAAGGAATATTAAAAGCAAGAATAAATATTATTTAGTTCAAAACAAAGAACATTTATTTTATAAAATAAGTAATCCTTTTTATCAAAAAGCAAAAAATACATATCTTGATAATAATCTTAAATTTTTAACAGTTTCAAAATGGTGTCAAAAGTGGCTTGAGAAAGAATTTAATAAAAAGGCAAAATATATACCGAATTGTATTGATATAAATTTGTTTAATAAAGATGTAAAACCTTTAAAAGCAAAAAAGAATAACAAATTCAGAATTTTAATAGAAGGTAATCCCGAGAATGATTATAAAAATGTTGATGAAGCATTTAAAATAACTGATAGTTTAGATGAAAATAATTTTGAGGTATGGTTAGTGAGTTATGGTGGCAAGCCAAAAAAATGGTATAAATATAATAGGTTATTTCAAAAAATTCCGTATTTTGAAATGCCAGCAATTTATGGGAGTTGTGATATTTTGCTCAAAACTTCTAAATTGGAAAGTTTCAGTTATCCACCATTAGAAATGATGGCTTGTGGTGGTTTGTGTGTGGTTGCGGGGAATGAGGGGAATAGAGAATACTTGAATGATAACTATAATGCTCTTGTATATAAGCTTGGTGATATCAATATGGCAATAAAGTATATAAATGAATTGAATAATGATAGTAATTTACGAAATAAGTTAGTTATGGGCGGAGTAGAAACAGTGAAAAATAGGAATTTAAAAAGGTTAAAAAATGAATTGAAAAATATTTTCTAAATCTAATTAACAAACATATTTTCGTTAGTGTGTAACATACCAAGCTATCCCTTCATATTTCCATATGTAGTCATCATATTTATTTATAACTAAGTTTTTTTCTGTTTCGGATGCTGTGTAAAAGTGGTGTTGATTCTTTTTACTCCAAAATCTATATACGGGCATAGAGTTTGGTTGTGGTGTTGGGTATGCATAATATGCTATCCCCTCATAATGCCAAACATCATCACTATATTTATTTATGACTAGATTTTTTTCTTCTTCGCTTGCTGTGTAGAAATGTCCTTGGTTCTTTTTACTCCAAAATCTATATACTGGGACCGCATTTGAAACTGATGAATCTGGTGTATTATATGCTACTCCTTCATATTTCCACACGTAGTCGTCATAGTGGTTTATTATATAATCTTTTTCTGCTAGAGAAGCTGTATAAAAATGTCCTTGGTTCTTTTTACTCCAAAATCTGTATATGGGAGTTTTTTGTGTGGATAATATTACGCTTGATGTGAATCTATTATTATCTATATTGTTTTTGAAAGTTGTTAATGCACTGAATGATGAATCGATTCGTAATTTTGTTTCAGGTGATCCGATATCGTCATTTTCCCAATTTTCATGCCAGTAATTTATAGCACTAAAATTTATATATGGATTATTCAAAATAGTAGAAAATGCATTGTTTAACCAATCACTTTTACTGTGAGAGGGGTAATCATCTGTTACTCCAAATTCCAAAACACAAAAAGGTTTTTGATTGCTTATGTCTAGTATTCTTTGATAACCATCAACTAAAGTATCTGAAAAAATTGTCCACGAGTCAACATTTGTATCAGGTATTTGTGCGCCATAAATACTTATACCTATCCAATCTATATAATTATCACCAGGATAATAATTTTTTGCATCATTCCAACTCTCGTCAGGCTCTCTTTGGATATCTGGGTGGAAAAACCATGTTACATTATTTACATTTTTTGCTCTGAAGATATCAATTATATGTCTATAAGCATCTCTCCATCTTTCCGGCCCATCTGGATATGTTGAATCACCATAACCATTGAGTGTGCCACCGCCATTGTAGACACCACTCCAGCCAAACCAATCTCCAGTTGGTTCAACTGCAAAATCAATTCCCATTGGTATATTATCATTTTTTATATCCATAGCCAGTTGCTCTAATTCTGCGTCAAATTGGCCATCAATAATTTTTTGTAGAGAATATACGGTTTCTGCATGGTTTTCAGTGAAATCACTGCGTGGCATTAAACGCATGATTGGAAATACGTTATGATTTGCTATCGTGTGGATATGAGCCTGTGGATAGATGATGCCATCTAGCCAATTAACAGAAAAAGGAGCAAAGGCCAGGTGTTTTCCAGCTAAATTTTCAAAATCTGCCATTCTTTGAGCAGTGACAATATCCTCAGGGCCTCCAAAATCAGGAAAGGCTCCAAAGTAAATATCATTGTCAGTAGGCGGTAATAATTTGGTTTTTGCTGATGCCAGAGGCGCTATGAATAATAAAAAAGATATTAATAATATGTATGTTATTTTATGCATTTTATTTTTATAATTATTCTTCAATTAGGAATGACCTTATAAAATATAATAACATTATTTGTAGGGGATGTATAATTGTGTATTTTTATGTATAAATTTGTTATAATAAATTTATATTAAATATAATTGGATGAATATTAAAAATAAATTTCTTTTTATCAAATTAAATATTATAGCTGTAATTGTTTTTACTTTATTTTTTGGATTGGTTAAACAATCCAATGCTGGTAGTGGTTGGACATATGAGGGGGTTGCATATTATGCTTATTCAACATCACAAGTAAATACGGTACCAATATATAGATTTTGGAGTAAAAAGAACCAAGGACATTTCTACACAGCAAGCGAAGAAGAAAAAAATCTAGTCATAAATAAATATAGTGATGATGTTTGGCATTATGAGGGGATAGCATATTATGCATACCCAACACCACAACCAAACTCTATGCCCGTATATAGATTTTGGAGTAAAAAGAATCAACACCACTTTTACACAGCATCCGAAACAGAAAAAAACTTAGTTATAAATAAATATGATGACTACATATGGAAATATGAAGGGATAGCTTGGTATATTCCTAATTCTAGTAATTCAGAAAATATTCAATCTGTCTATAGATTTTGGCATCCAAAAAATAAGGCCCATTTTTATACTATATCAAAAGAAGAAAAAGATATTCTGATGACTGGGACATTTGGACCAGATATAACTATAGGCTTGTATGAATATGATAAAAACTATCTAAAAGACCATGCATTTAAGATTGATTCTCAAAGGTCTTATATAATTAAGGACAAAAATGATAATATCATCGCTACAATTCCAGCTGAGACTCAAACCAAAGTTAAATATGTAGGTGATGGTAATTTAAAAATTTATAATTCTGTGTCAGATAAGATTGTAAATCAAGAGGTAACCTTTGAGTCTAGTAATGAATATGATTTGGATATGATATTTGATGTACATAAACCAGAATCTAATTTTGACGAGTATCGTGGTAAAGTGAAATTAAGATATAGTCCAATTAGTAAGAAAGTGTGGATTATAAATAAATTACCATTGGAGCAATATATTTGGGGCATGGGAGAAATTACAGGGACAGGTCCTATGGAATATAATAAAGTAATGACTACAGCATATCGTACTTATGGGTATTGGAAGATTTTGTATTCTACTAAGTTTGCTACTGAAGGATTTAAAGTTAATGCAACACCAGGAAATCAACTTTATTATGGGTATGAATGGGAGAGTACTCATAATAGAATAAAACAAGCTGCTAAAGAAACACGTGGTAAAATTATAAAATATAATGATGATATTGCTCTTTCTCCTTATTCAAGTTGGACAGATGGTAGGACTAGAAGTTTTGAAGAGCGGTGGGGTTCAAAGTTATATCCTTGGTGTCAGTCTGTAAAAGATTCTTATGGAAAGCATCCTTCCATGTCTACACAAGAATTATTTGCCAGTGGTAATCATATGGTAGGCATAAGTGCTCATGGTGCTTTAAATTTGGCGGATAAACATAATTGGGATTGGCAAAAAATTATTAAATATTATTTAACAAATATTTATATAAAACAAATTTATTAGAAAAGTTTATGAAAAGATATTTATATATATTGTACGTATTAATTTTTATTGGGCTGGTTGTGTATACTTTTTTTGTATTTAAAAAACAATTTTCTTCAGACAAATCACAAATTCAAAATAATAATAAAAATTTACAGTATGATTCAAATATAAAAGAAAATAATAAAGATTCAATTACAACAAAAATAAATCAACAAGAAAATGAGGATAATAATATAGATTTACAAAATGCTTTTGATGTTACAATGAAAGATTGTGAAATGGGGTGTGAGAATATTGTAAATACAAAAAAGAAAAAGTATTGTCAAAATTTTTGTGGATTGGCTGAGGAAGGTGGTAAAAATGAGAATTGTGATGATAAAAAATATTTAGAAAAAGATTATTGTGTTAAAAATGAGGCAATAAATATGAAAGATGTTTCAAAATGTGATACCATAAATGACACAGGTATTAAGAATCAATGTATTAATCGTATAAAAGAAGATACAATTGATGAAATGATGTAGAAATATAAATTTACTAAAATAAAATTTTATGTATAAAAGAATGTTAAAGCGAATAGTTATAATAAATGTAACAGTATTTCTCATCTTTTTCTCATTAAGTGCAAATGTTGGGGCTTATAAAAATATTGGAATAAATAAAATAAAAAAGTATAGTAAAAATTATAAGTCAAATGAAGTATTAGTAAAATATAAAGATACAAAATTTCCATTACAGAGTCGAGATGATAACAAAGACAGGTCAAAAGATGCTCTAGAAGCATTTAAAAATAGCTTAACATTATCAGATACTAATGTAGTTGATGTTATAGAAAATTTAAATATAGCAAGAGTGCATTCTAATACAAAATCTACGGAGAAACTTATAGAAGAATTATCAACAAATAGTAATGTTGAAATAGTAGAGCCAAATTATCTAAAATTTCCCAATTTTATCCCAAACGATACATATTTTTCTCAAGAATGGGCTCATAATAATACTGGACAAGAGGTGTATGGAGAAAGTGGTACTAGTGATGCTGATATTGATTCTGTAGAAATGTGGGATATTGAGCAATCTAATAGTGTCGATTCTATAATTGCCGTATTAGACTCAGGTGTTAAGTATGATTTTTCAGAAATAGCTGGACATATGTGGGATGGTTCTAGTTGTGTAGATGAAAATGGAAATACGGTAGGTGGAGGCTGTCCACATCATGGATGGGATTTTCATGAATATGGAGTTAGCCCGGGTGACGATGATGATCCAATGGATAGTGGAGCTAATCAAGGTCATGGTACTTTTATAACTAGCTTAATTTCTGCAACAACAAATAATAACATATCAATTAGTGGTACTAGTAGATATAATCATTTAAAAATTATGGCTGTAAGATTTGGTTTTGATACTTTTTCTGAAATTAAAGGTATAAATTTCGCCAAAAATAATGGAGCAAAAATTATAAATATGAGTTTTGGGAATTATTCTTTTTCGCAAACAGAAAAAGATGCCATTGGAGCTTTTGATGGTATAGTTGTCGCAGCTTCTGGTAATGATGGTGAAGATTTGGAAGAAGAATCTGAATACCCTTGTGAATATAATTTATCAAACATTATTTGTGTAGGTGCTACAGATCAAGATGACGATTTAACGGGTTTTTCAAATTATGGCGAATATAGTGTTGATATTGCAGCTCCTGGTGAAAATATTTTGGGGTATGGTTATGATAGTAGTAGTGGTTGGGATTATTATTTTGGAGATGGTACCTCATTTTCAGCGCCATTCGTTTCTGCTGTTACTGGTATAATGTATGCTCATAAGCCAACTGCTTCTATTTCTACAATTAAAAGTACATTATTAAATAGTAGTGATCATTTAGAGGAACACTTAGATAATGAAATATATTGTAATAGACGTCTAAATGCTTTTAATTCATTACAAAATTTGTTAAATAATAACATTCCAAATGAGGCATGTGCGCTTCCTACTACACATTTATACCGCTTCTGGAGCAAAAAAAATCAATCACATTTCTACACAGCAAACGAAGAAG
>CAZHQB010000046.1:0-6768 GCA_964534895.1 uncultured Micavibrio sp. | reverse complement strand
CAATCCTATCATGACTCAAATAGACCCATCAAATTTCTACTTTTGTAGATTAAGAGATATTTTATAGTATTCTACCACTCAAATAGACCCATCAAATTTCTACTTTTGTAGATGATAGTACTTGTTCTTTCCCGTTTGCTACTCAAATAGACCCATCAAATTTCTACTTTTTTACATGAATTGGTTTGTGACTGATTTTTATATAGTTTAAAACACAACAGACGCAAAAACATAATGGACTGAGGTGCAACCTAGCTTCTGCATAAATTGTGGTTAGACTTTTTATTTGTATTTGTGATATAGTTACAAGAGTTATAAAATATAAAATTAATAGATGAAACAAGAAACAGCTTTTCAAATTTTGCGGGAACATTATAATGTATTTCTTACTGGTGCGGCTGGAACGGGGAAAACTTATTTACTTAATCAATACATAGATTATTGTAAGAAAAATGATATCAAAGTAGCAGTTACGGCCTCTACGGGCATTGCTGCGACTCATCTGGGTGGACGCACTATTCACTCTTGGTCTGGTATAGGAATTGCTGACACGATGGGACAAAAAGAAATAAATAAATTGCTCAAAAGACCGGGATTTAAAAAAAGACTTGTTGAAACGGATGTGTTAATAATTGATGAAGTATCAATGTTACACGCTAGTCAATTAGATTTAATAAATCAGATTTTAAGATTAGCTCGTAGTAGCTGGGAATCTTTTGGTGGTATGCAAGTAGTTTTGTCTGGTGATTTTTTTCAACTGCCACCAATTCGCAAAAAGGATGAGAAAAAAGCAAAGTTTGTATACGAATCGCAAAGCTGGAAGGAAATGGATATCAAAATTTGTTATCTCACACGTCAATTTAGGCAAAATGAGGATGATATTATGGAGGTATTACAAAATATCAGAGATAATAAAGTAGATGAAAATACTTTTGCGTTGTTAGATGATGCAAAAGATAGAGTATTGGAAGATTATATTGAGCCAACTAGATTATTTACCCATAATGCAAAAGTTGATATTATAAATAAAAAGAAATTGGACAAAATTGAAGGGGAAGCACGTGCTTTTTATATGGAAGATGATGGAGTAGATGCTGTTGTAAATGCTCTTAAAAATGGTTGTCTCGCACCTGAGGAATTATTACTAAAAGAGGGTGCGGTAGTTATGTTTGTGAGAAATAATTTTGAAGTAGGTTATGTAAATGGCACGACGGGTACTGTGATAGATTTTGATGATGATGGATTTCCTATAATAGAAACTTTTGATGGTGAAGAGATTGTAGTTTATCCAGAAAAATGGTCTATTGCGGAAGAAAATAAAACCCTCGCAGAAATCTCACAATTGCCTCTTAGACTTGCTTGGGCCATTACAGTGCACAAAAGTCAAGGAATGACCCTTGATTCTGCAGAAATTGATTTAAGTCGTTCATTTGAGTATGGTATGGGTTATGTAGCACTTTCACGTGTACGAACTTTGAACAATATGCGACTTTTAGGTATAAATGAAATAGCATTAGCAGTAAATCCAGATATCATAAAAATGGATAAAAAATTCCAAAAACAATCTAAAAAATTAGAAAAACAATTCAATAACTAAAAATTTTATGGATAAAAAAATATTATTGGGACTTACAACTACACGCAACTCCGATTGGCGCACAAAAGTAAAAGAAATAAATGAGTATAACATAAGGGATATAGCATTATTTTTAACAGGACTGGAGAAAAAAGAAAGGGAAGAGCTCTATAGATTATTGGCACATACAAATATCAATTCGATATATCATGTGCATTTGCGAGGTGATATGGATGAAAAAGAAATAAGTTATTTAATAGATACTTATGATGTACAAGCATTTAACATACATTCTATTCGCTCTAATTATCCTTTTGATAATTTGGCAGAAAAATTTTATAAAAAAACATATATAGAAAATACTTTTGTAGTTCCTACTAAAAATGAATTATTAAAGTATGGTGGACTTTGTGTTGATTTTTCTCATTGGGAGTCATATAAATGGACACATTTATATGAATATTATAAATTAAAAAATTTAGCAGATCATTTTAACATAGGCTGTTGTCATGTATCTGCTATTAGATATCTGGGTGGAATTGTTGCAGATGATCAACATATTGCAAGTGATAAAAAAGATTTTGATTATTTGAAAAAATATATAAAATATTTACCTAATCACATAAGTTTGGAATTGGAAAATAGTTTTAAGGATCAATTAGAATATAAAAAGTATATACAACAACAGATATTAATTTAAAAAAACCAAATGGAGCTATGAAATGGTTTATGATTAATACAAAAACACCCTTTATGAAAGGGTGTTTTTTATTTTGTATTTAATCTGTAATTACGCTTACAAACTTTCGTTTCACAAGTTTTCCGGTGAAATTTTTTACTTTTTTATCTAAAAACTTCACTGTGCCATTAGCAGTTGAATAAATGGTATCATCTTCTCCTAATCTTACATTTTCTCCAGGATGAATTTTTGTGCCACGTTGACGTACTATTATACTGCCAACTTTAGCTTTTTGTGAACCATAAATTTTTACGCCTAGTCTTTTTGATATCGAATCACGACCTAGTCTAGTGGAACCGCCGGCTTTTCTATGTGCCATATATTTAAAATTTAAAATATTAAAAAGGAAAATTAGTTAAAGGTCTTCCATATTTTTTTATACTATGATATTATAGCTAAAGAAATTGATTTTGTCAATATTCGATGTAATAATTTTAGACTTACTCAATTGAGGTAAATTGGAGAGACATATTTGATTATTTGTGTTATGTTGGGATTGATAGAAAAACAGATAAAACTAAAAAAGATAATAATTACTTGGTTTACTGAAAATGAAAGATTGTTATTGTATATCGTAGGAGTTGTTATTATTGCTAGCCTGAGTTTTGTTTTTGGTATATTAAAAGGAGTAGGGCTTTCTCAAAAACCAATTACAATTATGCGACAAAAAAATCCTCCAGTTATAATCACAAAAAAATGTAAATCAGAAAACATTGCATTAAACCAGAAAGATTGTGTATTTGTGGGGAGTATGAAAGGCAAAAAATATTATCCTCCTTCATGCTCATATGCAAAAAGAATTTCAAAAGAAAATTTGCGATGTTTCAAATCAGAAGAAGAAGCAACTGGTAAGGGTTATGAAAAGTCAACATCTTGTTAATAATAAAAAAATAATTAAATAAAAAATAATATGGATGCTAAAAAAACGTGTATCATTAATCTAGGGGGTTCATTGATTGTGCCAGATAAAATTAATGTTGATTTTTTGAAAGAATTTCGTGCTTTGATTATTGAACATATCGAAAAAGATAATAAAAGATTTTTATTTATTACAGGGGGCGGACAAACAGCACGCCGTTATGCTAATGCAGCTCAGGTTATATCATCTGATATAGAAGATGAAGATAAAGATTGGTTAGGAATTCATGCAACACGTCTCAACGCACATCTTATTCGTACAATCTTTCGTGATTATGCTCATCCTCGTATAAACACAAATCCACATGATTTGGAAGATTTTTTTCAGTGTAAACAACCTATAATGATAGCTGCTGGGTGGCGTCCTGGTTTTTCAACTGATTATGATACTGTTTTATTGGCTAGGTATCTTAATATCAAAAAAGTTGTTAACCTATCGAATATTGATTATGTGTATGACAAGGATCCAAAAAAATTTCCAGATGCAAAAAAAATTGAGGAAATGTCATGGGAAGAATTTCGTAAAATTAGTACAGCAGAGTGGAGTCCTGGTTTGAATGCACCGTTTGATCCTGTTGCTGCTGCCTATGCTGAAAAGGAAGATTTAGAAACAGTAACTCTCAATGGCGCAAATCTAAAAAATTTAGATGCATATTTAAATGGCGAAAAATTTGAAGGAACATTAATTAAAAATAATTAATAAATTAGGAGGATCACATTGTACATTAATATTAGATATTTGAAAGAAAAAGATTTGGGTGTTATAAGAAAATTACTTTCTCAATTAACGCCTAATGTAACAAATTTACAATTAGAAGATTTACCCGCAGCAAAAGACTGTTTAACTCGTGTAATTGTGGAAGAGTGTAATACTGATGAACCGCTAGCTTTTTGCGCATTAAGCATACGTTTAGTGCCATCAAAAGGAAGAGTTGGCACAATTGAAGATTTAATTGTTGATAGGGAATATCGTGGCTATGGCTTAGGGAAGGAATTGTTAAAAGATATATTATTACTTGCTAAAATAGAAAATTTAAGGTTTGTAGAACTTACAAGTAATCCAAAACGAAAAGTAGCTCGTCATCTTTATCAAAAATTTGGTTTTCGAGTATTAGAAACAGATATCTTTCGATTGCAATTGTAAAGAAATTTCAAAACTACTATAATAAGAAATTATTTTAGTAGTTTTATTTTTTTATTAATATAAATAGGGAAGGGATATTTGTAGTGTTTGAATAATAAATATAATTAATATTAATTAGGATAATGATATATTGTTTAGTTTTTGATAATCAAAATGACAGTGATTTATTAGAATCTAAACAAACGCTAACAATTCTTGCATATTATTGCATTACTAAAAAATAATACAAGTATTATACAAAGTCCGTATAGGTCACATAAGCTATAAACTAGTAGTAAAATAATAAAATGTTATTAAGGTTTTTCTTAAAAGAAAGGAGAGGACTTGAAAATTTTATCATTTATTAATATTGATTACCTAATAAATTCTATGTCGCACAATGTACCTTATGCGACGTTAGTACTTTAAAAATATGTTATTTAAGCTAAATATTATGTTTTTTGATATTTTTAATGGTTATTTTAATCAAATTTGTTTATAATTTATATTTATTTTATGTCTTTTGTTTATTTAAGATTTTTTGAACGTAAAAATAATTATAAAAAATATAATTTTTATAATTAAATTGTTTATAATAGTATATTTAGTATTAAAAGTAATATATAAAATATAAAGATTATTTTTACTCAAATGTATATATTCTATAATTTTAAATGATATTAAGTATTACTTTTTTGTTACAAATATGTATAAAATTCATTCATAAACTCTCTCTGTGTGTTTTGTAAAAAAATAGTGGTATGTAGGTATTACTTTTTTCTTACAAACGCTTGAGCGAGGATTTTAAAGTTGATATGAGTACATGAAATAATGGGTTTACAATAACTTTTTGTACATAATTTGTATATATTTTAAACACTTTGTAATAAAAAAATAAATTGGACTTCCCTAATTGTAGAATATTTTTTGTATATAAATATTAAATATTTAAATTTACAAAAAATATTTATTATTAGAAATCAAAAATAAAATAAATTTTTTAGTATGTTTATTGTTTTGGTATAAACGTATAATCAAGATTTAAAATATTATTTCACCATGTCTATAGAAATTATAAAAGCAATTAATATAATTATATTGATTGCTTTATTACAAGTTTTTTAATTATTTAAAAAAATATTATATTGTACGACATAAAAAGTATTCCCTATATTTTTTATATATTACAGTTTTTAAAATAAATAAAATGTGGTACAATAAACTTTGTGTTTATAAATAATTAAAAAAGACAAAAATATGAAAGATGTACAAGAAGTGTTTAATGAATTGCAAATTGCAAAAAAAGAAATGAGAGAGATTCGTAAAGAATATAAAGATATATTAGCCCAAGATGCTGACTATCAAAAATTACTTGAAAAATTAAATACTATGCGAGAGACTAAAAAACAACATGAATTAAGTGCTCAAAGAGATATGGGCATGCGTTGGGAAAAATTAGAAGAACTTAAAAGTGAGGTAAAATCATTACAAGAAATGATTTCTGATATTTCCCTATCAACTCTTATGGATGGTGAAACCGTGGAGGTGCGAGATGAGTATGATAATCTCTATGAACCAATGTACAATGTAAGCTTTAAGAAAGTGAACTAACAAAAAATATGAGTTTACATTTATAAAATATAAATATGGTAGATAATTTTTAATTGTCTACCATATTATTTTTTATACTTTATAATTCTTACGCAATAACCCAAAGTATACCACATCGTGATATTTGCCATTTTTGTAGACAGCTTCTCGTTTAATTCCCTCTTGTTGGAAGAATTTTTTGTGCAAATTTATGCTTTTTTCATTAAAACTATACACAGATGATTCAATTCTGTGTAAATTTAAAGAATTGAAACCATATTCGAGTACAAGTTTCAATACTCTACTACCATATCCTTTTGACCAATACTCTGACCTGCCTATTACGATACCAAATGTAGCGGAATGATTTATCCAATTGATTTTATGTAACCCAGTACTTCCTATAACTATATCACCTTCTTGTTCGATTGATTCAATGGTAAATACCACTTCAGAGTTGTTTGTTTCTAATGAATTAATCCATTTTTGCTCTTCCGTGAGCGTGATGGGTTTTGTACAGACCAAATTTTCTGTTATTTTTGGGTCATTCATCCAAATAATAAATTTATCAGCATCCTCTGATTTTACTGGACGTAATCTAGTATTATCTAAAGTTAACATATTTTTCCTCCATAAATTTGATAAAATTATTTGTTAAAAAACATATATTTAAAAAATGTATTATTTAATTTGTAAAACTTTATAATTTTACAATATACATTCAGTATATTTAGTAACATGGAATATTATTTTTGTCAATTTTTAAGCGGCTCTATGTCAACAAGTGTGGTTGCTAATTAACAATTTAGGCTCAACAAAGCC
>CAZHQB010000045.1:0-6887 GCA_964534895.1 uncultured Micavibrio sp. | reverse complement strand
GACACATCATCTGTGCCTAGAAAATCTTTTTCACTTGCCCTATCAAATGCTTCCAACGCTAACTCCAACTGAATAGCTTGTGGTGTCTGCATATTCCATAGCTCGCTTCTATCTATCACTCCCCGAGATAAATTTTTATCATCTACTCGTCTTATAGTATCTGTTGTAGGATGTGCCACAACTGCTGCACCATACTGTCTAGCTTTATTTGCAACTTCTATAATCTCCTCACTACTGACAAAAGGATTGGCACCATTGTGAAAAAGCACTACTGTGTCGTCATCATCACAATTTTCACTCACACATCTCAAACCATTGTGTCCTGAGTGTTGCCTCTCCCGCCCTCCTGCAATAATATGCGAAACTTTTTCAAAACCAAACTCATTTACCACTTCTGCCATATCATCAATTTCACTTTCTTTTGCCACAATCACAATTTTATCAATATCATCAGACTGTTCAAAATTATCTAATGTATAAAAAATAAGCGGTTTCCCGCCCAACTCCAAAAATACCTTATTTTTATCAGCTCCCATCCTCTTGCCCATCCCAGACGCCAAAATTATTGCTACATTCATAATAAAATATTAATCTCTCAAAAGAAAAAGAGGTTAGATATTTTTTAATAGTTTTTGTTTTGATATTTTTTACATTGAAAGGATTTTTTATTTTTTGATTTGTTGTGTGATTTTTATACTGTATAAACATACAATACACAAACCACACAACAACTCAATTCCTTTTAATACCAAATACTTTTAACTATATATATCTAACCTCTTGAGTCTATTATAACACCACCCACAATTTTATACAATATTTTAGAAGTGGATAACCTGTGTATAACTCTACTCTATTATTTTGTGCCACATTTCTTTTGTTTCAGTCTTTTGCCAATAACCTTGTGCTGGAATATGCAATAACTTCACATACTTATTAATATATTTATCTATTTTAGTATTATGAATTGGATCCTGATTTACATCTATAAATACAAATAAATCTGGTGAGTATATTTTTCTTCCATTGTTAAATTCAACAAAAATATTTTCATTCTTGACTCTTACTTTAGCTTTATTTAAATAAATATCTCCAATCAAAAACCCTCCAACACTTTTTAAACTAACATCTTTTATTTTACCACTATAAATAACCCTGGCATTCAATATTTGCAATATCATTTCAATTTCCTTTGATTTAAATGCTTTTCCCACTTTCATAGCTAACGATAAAGTATTTTTCATAGCATATTTATTATATTTTTCTACTGTAATAGGATAACCAATTAAAATACCACTGGAACCATTATCATCAAAAAACCTGCGAGATTTTTTTTCTATCTCCAATGCACTATATTTTTTATTCAAAAATAAACTATTTTTATTAGAAGCAACTAATAATACTGGGGTTATATTCAAATTAAATACACTAAAAACATCTAGTTGAATTTCTGGGGCGGCACGCCCTCCAACTAAATCAGAGTCAACTACTGGAATACCGACACTATTACTAATTTGAAAAGCTAATCCTTCAGCTCCAATTTCTCCAGGAATAATTCCTTTTATATTCAAACCAATTAACTGTGTATATTTAGAAAAAGCCACTTGCGTTATCTCTTCAAAATTTTCTGGAATATCTGATGGATCACCGACACCATAAGCAGAAACCAAAATATCTTTATCATCAAAATTATCCAGTGACACAACTTTAATATCTTCTTTTGTATCAAAAATATTAATAAAAATCTCTTTATGTTTTTCATACGGCAAACCACCACCTGTTGCTAAACAAAGACTTCCATTTAAATACACATCAAGATTATTTTTTGTTATTATCATATATCCACTTTAACTATTCTAATTATATCACACTCTATCTGTAATTACAGATAGAGTGTGATCAAAATAATTGCGCTTAAACAGAAACAACACAAACATCATCACGTGTAAGAATATTTTTCTTAGAAAAACGTGTATAAGGATGTGGAATATCCAGTACACAGAAATGCACTGGTACTTTATAACCACAAATTTTTTCTGCTTCAAATGCAATTTTAAGCTCCACAAGGTCTTCAATGGCATAAATATTTTTTTCCGTTGCACCAAATGCTGTTGGATTTACATACGGTGAAAGATAAGATTGCTCTGGATCAGTTATGCCATTTTGCATCGAATTAATAACCTCAAACGAACTAAATCCCAATTCATTCATTTTAGCAATAAAATATTTTTTTATTTTATCACTAAACATATCAATAATATCATATGCCCCAGGTATACTCTTACCAATTATTTTTTCCAAAGTAGCAACATACATTTTATACTCATCGGTGGGAATATGATATAACAGTTTGTACAGTTGTAACTCAACAATAGAATCAGATACAAATTCAATAAGTTTGGTATGATACATACTTAATTCTGTAGGAAAAATCACTTTTGTAACTTCAAAACCCCTGTTGCTAATACGATTACATACCCTTTGTCTATCCAGGGGCAATGCAATTGAACGTATTCCTCCCGTAGAAAATTGCACACTCCATGTAGCATCCAACAAACAAATTCCCGATATTGCAGTATTATGATAATCATATTTATTTCCATAATCTCCAACCGCAATAAACTTGTCACTATTTTTGGTATCTATAGAAATATCTCCATTTGATACCACACCATTCTCATCAACTTCCCAACTACCATAATGTTTATGCTTAATAACCACCTCTTTAATTGTAAAAAATCTTTAGATTATGCCATTTTATTTAACCTTTCAAAGAACAACCTCCACTAGAATTTTTAGATAACAAAAAAACCCTTCTAGGAAGGGATTGAAGATTTTTTAGAATATACAATATTTATAATATAACAAAAAACAAACCAATCTCTTCCTACAAGAGTTGATTATGCCGCCAAATATTATTTTGTATAATTTGATAATTCATAGTAATTTTATATTATATTTATAACATACTAAAAAAATAAGTCAAGAAATATACTTTTTGCAAGTTAACGAAATTATATAAATAATCTATAACAATACAGTATATTAAATTATTTAAATTGAAACTACACTTAATACAGAGAACCATACACAAATAGTGTATACATGTTTATAATAGCACTTATTATTTTGCTATTGTAAAATAGTTTCATAAGAATTTTTTATTTTCATAAAAAACTATAATGAAAATTCACAAATATTTTTTGAATCAATATTCATATTATTTATAAAGGAATCACAAAACTGCTTTGCATTTTTCATGTTTTTTAATTTTGGATGATATTTAATAATATCAAATGGAAATAAATAAAAATTAATAAATTTATCATCAAATACGATACCTACCCCCAACCCTTGATTTTCTTCTGCTCCAATTTGATCAAATATAAAATTCCCCAATGAATAAAATATTGCCTTGCCCTTATAAATTTCACCTGATTCCACAACATGCGGATGATGACCAATAATAACATCAGCTCCTGAATCAATTAAATCATGAGCTAAATCGATTTGTTTTTTGGTTGGTTCTTTTCTATATTCTTGTCCCCAATGAATATTTACCATCACATAATCACTTTCATTTTTTGCAGTTACCACCTTTTGTTTGTATAAAGCATTATTTTTTGATGCTATTGTGTTATCAATGCCTACAAAAGCAATTTTTTTATCAGCTATATTTTTTATTTTTATTCTATTGTCACTATTTCCTCCAAAATGAAACAGACCACTAGCATCTAAATATTTTTTTGTATCTTCATAGCCCTTATCGTGACAATCAAATGCATGATTATTGGATAAATTAAATGCATTAAAATTATATTTTACCAATAATTCCGTCACCTTTGGGTCAAATTTAAAACTATATGCCTTTTTAATACAATTTTTTGCAGTTGTAATAGGTCCCTCTAAATTTGCAGAAATAATATCAACACCTCTAACAAAATTTCCTTCAACTCCCTCAATATCTTCAAAAGGATTATCCCCATTTTTTATAGCCTTCCCAACGTCTCTACCTAACATCAAATCTCCAAAACTCAACACAGATATTTTTGTATCTTTTTCTTGACTGCCTTTTACAAAACTTGCAAATAAATAACTAGTTCCATCTTCCAAAAATGGATCCTCTACTTTAGTAGACATATTTGTATGTGTGCCATACATCTTAGTAGCTCCTATATCTTGTAAATATCTCAATACTACATCTAAAGACTCAGGACTATCCACCTCTACTGATTGTAATCTGTCAAAATCAAAATTTTCAATAATAGATATGGTTCTTTCATCATGAAATTCTGATGCTATTGGATTGATGTGATGAGAAAAATCTACACTACCTAATACAATATCATTTTCAGATAAGACTTTTGTTAATTCGCTAGCCAATTTTTCACGCTCAGTTGCAGAAGTATGTTTTTTGACAATGATTGGCACAATATTAGCTTTCGGTAAAAAATATTTAATTATACCAACCAATGCTGATACTGAATGTTCCTTAATAAACGGACTCTCATCTAATTTTACAGCACCGCTACCAATCAATTGATTTGCTATCTTTGTGTTATTTTGAACAATTCCATATGGTGTATCATAATTATATTTAGAAATCAGAATATTTCCATCACCTACACCAAAATGATTTGGACCAATTATGATTATGTTTTTTGGTTGTTGTTTTACAAAGCTAGAAATTAAACCAGCAATTTCTTTAATCATAAGAAAGTGATGTGAAATAATTCCTCCATACACCTTTTTTCTATTAGATTTTTGCCGAAAAGATTCCATATCACCATAAAAGGATTGGTCTACATAATAAGCTTTGTGATTTTTTACATTGTTTATATCTTTTCGTATTATATTATTTTCTTCTGCGATGATTATTTTGTTAAAATTTACATTTTTAATATTCAATAAAAAATAAAAACTCACCATTACAATAATAAATAACAGTATACTCACAACTGACAACAACAGTGCTTTATTTAAGTTCATAAAATTTTAAAAATTTTTCTTTATGTATATTATCTTTCCAGCATTCCGCCCCATTCAACAACTGTAAGGCCACTCCTATCAGTGCTGTTTATTTGTTGTTGTGGTAAATTATAATAATTTTGTTCTCCTTTTGCAATCATCATGATACGAATGATGTTATCTGGCTTTTTCGAAAAACTAAGTGGTGCCAATTTGTCAAATTGATTTCTATCCATAAAAGATATCCTGTAATATGGATATTCATTTAGTCTCTCAATCCAATAGTCTTTGAAATCATTAATTTCTTTATCATTCATACCAAATGCACTTAATTTTGCATCAAAAAATCTACTTAACTTATCTTGAGCAACAACCCAACCTTGATTAGGCACATTGTATCCAAGTGCCATTCCTTCCCACAACAATGAATCATATTCTTCGCCAGTATTTAAATCTTTTATCCTGCCGTTACCAATGGTTTGTATATCCCAACCATTCTTATATTTTGGCTCTGTATGAGTAAATCCACCAATTGGTTTTACATCAAAATGTAAATTTTCTCTACCTTGTGAATAAAAATAAACCACAGGTTTGCACATTTCCGCCGCTACAGTAAATTTATCATTCACAAATTCTACGAAATTACCAAAAGGATCTTTCCAGTATAAATATGGATGCATATTAATAAACTCGTCATAGGAGTATTTATTATGGTCCAGTTTATCACTCCAATCATCTCCAAAATAGGCTACAGTATTTTTATCATTATACAAATCCTTTAATATTTTGTTATTAGGATCTTTAAATTCATAAATCTCATCACCATCATTAGTTGTTCCAATTTTTTTCAAATCAGATTCACTCACTTTATCATTGTGATTATATTCATCACAAAGATTGACACAGGTATGCTTCATATATGAATAAACATCTTTATTTTTTGTGCCATCATCAAAATTAATCTTTGGAACTCTTGCATCATTGTATACAAAAGGAATATCAAATCCATATGCCTTTGCGGTATGATCTGGTAATTCAGCTATTAAACAATCCTCTCGTGCTCTATAAACCTTTCCTAAGACATTATTCTTTGCAATCTTATGTTTCCCCTTATCTTTTATATCTTTAAAAAAACTAGTTATATATTCACTACTTTGAAAATCAACGTCAAAATCATCAATGGCCAACGTTTTTGGCACATCATCAATGCCAGCTATTGGAGATCTTACTTTATCAAAAAAGAATTTATATTTTTTTCCGTCTTTTTTATATATTACAAAATGCGTAAAATCTGCGCCCATTCCTTCTGTTACTTGCAAATATATTGATTGACCTACAAATCTAGCATCACCACGAACCACCTTGCCAACAATATAACATTTAGCATATTCACCACAATTAACATCTGCGACTTCTTTTAGGTCATCAAACCAGTCTACATAAGTTTTTTCAGTAAACTGATCTTTAATTTCTATTAACTTATCTGCGTTGTTAGATTGTGATTGATTATTGCGATTTTCCGGTTTTTTATCAACTGGCATTTGTTTTTCTTTTGTATCATTTTTATTAATGTCAGATTTCGATATTATTTTGGTATTTTTGGGATTATTAGATTTAGTATTATCAACATATACATCCTCAATATACTTTTTTTGGACTTCATTCTTTGTCATATTAGTTGAATAAACTAAAAAACCGATAGCCACAATAAGAGCTACGGTTAACAACGAAAAAGCGACTGCTACAATTAATAATATTTTTATCAACTTCTTGTTATTTTCCTGTTTATTTTTATTTTCTTCCATAACACTATACAAAATTATTTACTTTAATATAATATCATATTTTTTAAGAAATGTCTCTCAATGTACTGTTGCATAGTCAAGGTTACTTTTTGAGGAATTTTAATATTAATATTA
>CAZHQB010000044.1:0-7167 GCA_964534895.1 uncultured Micavibrio sp. | reverse complement strand
AATATTAATATTAAAATTCCTCAAAAAGTAACCTTGACTATGCAACAGTACAAAATTTTTGATTTTTACAATAGTATTGTATAATATCTACATAATAAATTTATACATAAAATATGATAAATGAGTTAAAAAAGACGGATAAGCAGGTTTATAAAGCAATTCAAGGAGAATTAAAAAGACAAGAGGAAGGCTTAGAATTAATAGCATCTGAAAATTATGTTTCAAAAGCTGTGTTAGAAGCATTGGGAAGTGTTATGACAAATAAATATTCTGAGGGTTATCCAGGAAATAGGTATTATGGAGGGCAAGAATTTACTGATCAAGTAGAACAATTGGCAATTGATAGAGCAAAAAAACTTTTTGGTGCAGGACATGTGAATGTACAGCCTCACTCAGGGGCTCCTGCAAACATGATAGTTTATAGTGCGCTACTTAAGCCTGGAGATACTGTACTTGGTATGGATTTAGGCCACGGTGGACATCTTACACATGGCCATCCTGTAACACTTAGCGCCAAAATTTATAATTTCGTGCGTTACAAGACAAAAGAGGATGGAACCATTGATTATGATGAACTGTTAAAGATGGCAAAAAAACATAAACCAAAAATGATTTTGGCAGGTTTTTCATCTTATTCCAGAAGTCTTAATTACTCTAAATTTCGCAAAATTGCAAACGAAGTTGGTGCACTGTTGATGATGGATATGGCCCATATTGCTGGTTTGGTTGCTGGCAAGGCTTTGCCAAATCCTGTAAGGTATTGTGATGTGGTTACAACCACAACTCACAAAACTCTTAGAGGTCCGAGAGGTGGTATGATACTTTGCAAGAAACAATATGCAAAAGATATAGATAAAGCAACATTTCCAGGATTTCAAGGAGGTCCACATATGAACAACACAGCGGCAAAAGCAGTAGCATTTGGTGAGGCTCTCAAACCAAGTTTTGGTGAGTATGCAAAAAATATTTTAGAAAATGCAAAAGTTTTGTCGCAAGCACTTGAAGGGTATGGATTTCACATTTGTTTTGGTAAAACTCAAAATCATATGATGCTCATTGATACAATAAAAAGTAAAAATCTCTCAGGAAAGCAAGTAGAAAAAGCACTTGATAGTGTGGGTATAACATTAAACAAAAATATGGTACCAGATGAACCACGAAGCGCATTTGACCCAAGTGGGGTGCGTCTAGGTGTGCCAGCGGCGACAACTCGTGGTATGGGCATAGACGAAATGCTCAAAATTGCCCAGTGGATAAATGATGTATGCGATAACATTGATGACAAAAAAATATTGAACAAAATTGCGAAAGAAGTTAAAAAGACTTGTAAACAATTTCCTGTGTACAAATAATTATGAAATATAATCACACAAAAACGAATATACCACAAGAAAATGATTATCCTAAGCTTGTAAGAGATAAAATTCCTCAGATTATAAAAGAGCATAATGGTGTTGATGTTGATATTGAAATTGTTAAGAATACAAACAAACATTTCAAATATTTACAAAAAAAGATTGTTGAAGAGGCAAACGAATTGAAAGAAGCAAAAAGTAGAGAACATATTGTAGAAGAAATCGTGGATGTGTTGTTGAAAGTAATTAATGCAAAATCAACAATTAAAAATAAATCAAAAGAAGCTCTTGAAGAATTAAAAATAAAAAAAGACAAAAACGAGGTGGTTTTTTGGGTGGAATTATTATGAGAGAAAAGGTATAACATTATTGACTCAGAGATAGTTATAGAGTAATTTTAAATAAGTTCTTAGAGAAAAAAATATGAATCAAAAAGATAGGAGTAAAAAAATGAAAGGGATAATTTTAGCTGGTGGCACAGGGTCAAGGCTTTGGCCACTTACAGCGCAGACATCTAAACAGATGTTGCCTGTTGGAGGTGTGCCTATGATTTTTCATCCTCTCAATACTTTGATAAGTGCAGGTATAGAAGATATTTTAGTTATTGTGTCTCCAGAGCACAGTGGTAAATTTATGAATATGCTGGAGCCACTTTTGCGATCACAGGGTATAAATATACTTTCAGGTATACAAGAGGTGCCGGCAGGTTTGCCAGAGGCATTTACGATTGGCGCTCCGTTTATTGGGGATGATAATGTTACTCTTATTTTAGGGGATAATATTTTTGAAGACACAGATACTATTGTTAAAGCTATAAAAAGTTTTAAAAGTGGTGGACATGTGTTTGCAAAAGAAGTCAATGATCCAGAAAGATTTGGTGTAGCGACAGTAGATGACAACAATATTGTTACAAATATAGTAGAAAAGCCAGAAAAACCAGAGAGTAATTTGGCAGTGACTGGCGCATATATTTATGACAATGAAGTTATTGAAGTTGCTCGTAATTTGAAAGCATCTGAACGAGGCGAATTGGAAATCGTTGATTTGCATAATTATTATTTACAAAAAGGTGCTTTGCAATTAAGCTCTATTAGTGGAGCTTGGTTTGATGCTGGAACTAAAGAATCTCTCAGAGAAGTGGACGCTTATGCTGCAAAAAATAATTTTGTGAATAATTTTGATCCAATATTGGTAGAAGCATTAGAAAAAGGGTTTGCACATAACAAAGCAATGGGCAAAGCTCAACTATTGGCTTGTAAGGATGTGCAATAATAATTTGAAAAATAAAAGGTATTTTTGCTTTGCAATAATGCCTTTTTTCTTATACTATTAAATAGTCAATTAAATTAAATAAAAGTTAAAATTATGAAAATTAAAAAAGCAATTTTGCCAGTGGCGGGATTTGGAACTAGATTTTTGCCGGCTACTAAAGCACAACCAAAAGAAATGTTGCCCGTGGTGGACAAACCAGTAATTCAATATTTAGTAGAAGAGGCAGTAGCTTCTGGCATTGAAGAGATAATTTTTGTTACAGGACGGGGTAAGCGTGCAATAGAAGATCACTTTGATATTTCTTTTGAGCTTGAGCGTACGTTGGTGGAAAAACACAAAAAAGATGCTCTAAAGGAGGTGCGTAAAATTGCAAAACTTGCAAAGTTTTCTTATGTCAGACAACCTGAACCCTTGGGTGATGGACATGCAATTTTATGTGCTAAGCATTTAGTACATCCAGGTGAATCAGTTGCGGTGCTTTTTGGTGATGATTTGATAGATAGTGACATACCAGCGTTAAAACAATTGATAGATGTGTATGAAAAATATCATGATCCTGTTGTGGCACTTTGTAAGGTGCCTAAAGAAGATGTATCTAAATTTGGGGTTGTAGATCCAAAGTGTATGGAAGGCAGAACTTGTGAGATTCAAAAATTTGTAGAGAAACCAAAAGTCGAAGATGCACCTTCAAACTTAGTTGCAGTTGGAAAATATGTCATAACACCAGATGTGTTTGAAAAGTTAGAAGAGTCCGTTAATGATAAAGGCGAAATACGACTTGCAAATGCATTTGTGCGTATGATAGAAAGTGACAAAGCAATTTATGGTCATGAGGTAGAGGGACAACGTTATGATTGTGGAGATAAGTTGGGATTTGTAGAGGCAACTATTCAAATGGGACTTAAGCATCCTGAAATAAAAAGTAAACTTGCAAAATATATTGCAACTCTTAATAAATAATCAAAATATTTTATGTTTTTTATATATTTGGGATTATTTATCATCATGGTAGCCACACCATTTAGTGTTCAAAGTGGAGTATGGATTTTTTCTGAAGATGAAACAGAGGCTATAGTTTTACTTATAGCGGGTATTATGAGTTTTGTGATTTATAGATTACGAGATTATCAAATTTTTGAATATATCCGAGATCGTATGAAATTACAAAAAACGGTTGTGCGAGCACAAAAAGAATTATCAGAATCATATTCATACATAGGACAGGTAAATCGTAGAACTGATATTATGTATGAAATTTTTTCAGATTTATCACATATGGAAGCAACAAGTTCTGATGATGCAGTATTGCATGCTATGGAGTCATTACCATATACCGATGATTTTTGTTTTCGATTTATTAATCTTAAAAAAAAGAAAGCGTACCATCGTATTTCAGCAACAAATCATTTTAAGCATTTACCAGATGAATTTTTTTGTAAGAAAAATATATCTAGATCATATAGAAATAATGAGATATTATTTATTTATTCTGAAATGAAAGATAAAAATTTACGTACCTGCATAGCTTTGCCTTATAGTGAAAAGGCAGAAAATGATATTGATTTTTTTAAGGCATTGACTGCATACTTTACGATGGTGTATATATTCCATGATAATTTGTCCTTGCAACAAGAAAATAACTGATGTATACTCTAAATTAGAAAAGTAATACTACTTGAAAAATTAACAATTTATTATTTCGATTGTAACACTAGTGGAATGGAGGAATCTCTAAACTAATAGTTTTAATATATTTTTGCAAACTAGAAATTTCTTAACTCTACTTATGTTGTGTTTGAAATAATAATAAATCTTAATTATTCAGTGATTTAAAAAGTGTAATAAGATAGAATATTTAAAATTTATGAAGGTAATACTATTACAAGACAATAAAAACTTAGGCAAAAAAGGAGAAGTTGTAGATGTTGCTGAAGGCTTTGCTTTTAACAGTCTATTCCCACAGAAATTGGCAGAGATTGCCACAAAACAGGCACTTGCTAAAATTGACAGGTTAAATAAACAAAAAGAAGCAGAATTACTAGAACAAAAAAAACAGACAGAGGAAAAAGCCAAAAAATTAAATAAAAAGAAAATCACAATTAAATCTCAAGCAAAAGATGGCAAGTTATTTGGTTCTGTAACAAAAAAAAATATTGTAAATGCAATTGCACATGAACATGATATTATAATTGAAGAAGATAAAGTCTTACTTGATGCACCAATTAAAGAATTGACAACACAAGAAGTAAAAATTGATTATGGTAATGGGATAGAAGCTGGTGTAATTGTAACCATAACAGCGAAATAAAATAATAAATAGGAAAATTGGTTCTTTCTGGGGGAGGAGCTTTTTTCCTTTGTTTGAAAAATATAATAATTTAATAAAAAAATATGGCAAAGAAGAAAAATAGGAAATATATATTTATAGTTGGGGGAGTAATGAGTGGTGTCGGAAAAGGTATAACCACATCTTCTATTGCTAAAATAGTGCACTCAAGGGGTTTTTCAGTAACTGCATTAAAAGTAGATCCTTATATTAATGTAGATGCAGGAACTATGAACCCTACAGAGCATGGGGAGGTTTTTGTGCTTGCTGATGGTGATGAGACTGATCAGGACATGGGTAACTATGAACGATTTTTAGGGACTAGTTTTCCGAGTGCAAATTATATGACTACTGGTCGTGTGTATCAATCTGTAATAGACAGAGAACGGGCAGGGGGTTATAAGGGGAAATGTGTAGAAGTGGTACCACATATTCCTCTTGAAATTTTAAATAGAATTAAAAAAGCTGGTAAAAATGCTGGTGCAGAGGTAGTTATCACAGAAATTGGTGGAACTATTGGGGAATATCAGGGATTGCTATTTCTAGAAGCTGCAAGAATGTTAAAAATGAAACATCCAGAAGACGTGCTTTTTGTGTTGGTTAGTTATGTTCCTTTCCCAAATAAGATTGGGGAAATGAAAACGAAACCAACACAATACGCATCTAGAACATTAAACAGTGCTGGTATCCAAGCAGATGTTATTGTGGCTCGTTCAGAGATAAAATTAGATGATAAAAGGAAAGAAAAGATTGCAATGAGTTGCGCAGTTGATAAAAAGAGTGTGATAAGTGCACCAGATGTAGACAGTATATATCATGTGCCACTTAATTTTGAAAAAGATAATTTGAGTAATATTATCTTAAAAAAATTAGCGTTAAAAGCTCGTAAACGTGATATGGGCAAATGGGAGAATTTTACTAAAAAAATAGATAATGCAAAGAAAACGGTTAAAATTGGAATAGTTGGAAAGTATTTTGAAACTGGTGATTTTGTACTTTCAGATGCGTATATTAGCGTTATAGAAGCCTTAAAACATGCCTCATATCATTATGGTTGCAAACCTCAATTAGCGTGGTTGGATAGTTCAGAATATGAAAAAAATCCAAATAAATTAAAAGATTTGAAAGAATATGATGGAATAGTAGTGCCAGGTGGATTTGGGTCGAGAGGAATTGAAGGTAAAATTAGTGTTGCTAAATATTGTAGAGAAAATAAAATACCATATTTTGGACTTTGTTATGGAATGCAAATTGCTGTTATAGAATTTGCTAGAAATGTCGCCAATATAAAAGGAGCTCATACTGCAGAAATAGATAAACAAGCTCCAAATCTAGTGATAGATATAATGCCAGAACAAAAAGAAAAATTAAAGAAAAAAGATTTTGGTGGTTCAATGAGATTGGGTTCTTATCCTGCTAAGATTGTTAAAGACACAATTGCTAGAGGTGCTTATAAAAAGGCTGAAATTTCAGAACGACATAGACATAGATATGAAGTAAATCCAGAATACATAGAACAAATTGAAAAAGCTGGATTGGTATTTTCAGGCAAATCTCCAGATGGGATACTAATGGAAATAGCAGAATTACCAAAAACAAAACATCCTTTCTTCTTAGCAACACAATTTCATCCAGAATTTCAATCTTCACCACTAGTGCCACATCCATTATTTAAAGCGTTTATAAAGGCAAGTAAAAAATAAATAAAATACAAGACTAATTATAAATTAGTCTTGTATTTTTTTAATTTGATTATTTTGTGATATAGTGTTATGTTTAATAATATTAACCACACACAAGAAAATAGAAATTCCCCTGTGAACATTTTTTGTGTGTGGTTACACTAGTTTCGCAGGGGATTTTTTGTAAACAAGTATGTAAAAAATTTTTTAAATAATATCCCTTATATTTATTTATTAGCAAAAAATTTAAGACAGAATTAATTTAAAGTAAATAATTTAAAAGACATTAAATAATTAATTTTTAATTTTAAAAATATGTCAACATCACAAAAAGTTGTTACAGATAACAAACAACAAAAAATAAAAACATTAGCAGAAGAATTTCAAAATGTTTATGCATTGAGTAAGACTTTGAGGTTTGAATTAAAACTGATTAAGGAAACTCAAGAAATTTTAGAAACTGAAAGACAAGATAGAAAAATTGCGGAAAATTATAAGAAATTAAAGGTTTTATTAGATGCGTTGCATCAAG
>CAZHQB010000043.1:0-7584 GCA_964534895.1 uncultured Micavibrio sp. | reverse complement strand
AATTATCAATATGTTATGATTGTAGGGCTGAAAAAGTGTCGAAGACAGGAAAAAGAATTGAGCTGTTTTTAGTTGTGTTCAAGATATTAAGACTAAAAATAATTCTAAAAAAACAGGCATTCTATATCAATGGGTTATGCTGTACCCCCGTTAAAAATTATTTTTACAGAAAATGTATGGCATTTATAGAAAATATATTAAATTTGCCGTCCGTTAATAACGGAAACAAAAGGCGAAAGTAGCTCAGGGGTAGAGCATCACCTTGCCAAGGTGAGGGTCGCGGGTTCAAATCCCGTCTTTCGCTCAAGTCCAAAGGCTCGAGTGGTGGAATTGGTAGACACGTTGGACTTAAAATCCAATGGCCAGTTATGGCCGTGCGGGTTCAAGTCCCGCCTCGAGTACACAAAACCCTTGGTATTTTACTGAGGGTTTTTGTTTTGATATGGTTTTACAAAGTTTATAACCTTGCATTCTGACTATATCATAAATAGACAACAAAACTGTTTTGATAAATACTAAAAGATTTTTATTTTTCATCCAAACTCTCAAAAAATTCTCGCATTGTTATTTTATGAGCATCTAAAATTCGTAGTAAAGAACTAATAGTAAAGTTAGTACCTTTTTCCATACGAAAATATTGTACACGTGGTATTTTATGATCCCAAGCAAAAAACTCATAACTTGAATATCCCTTTTCAATCCGTAATTCGCGTAGTCGTTTTGCTATTTGTTCTATTCTTTTATCCATTTGAAAAACAAATTTCAATGTAATATTCAAACACGAAACACCATATAATATGTTTCATATATGATACTTTTTATATATTTGCATATTATTATTCTTACATTGATGCTATGTCTCAGATATTCCCTAAGGAAATAATTGATAATACGGTTGAAGTACATCTTTTTAAAAACAAGGTAAGAACTAAGATTATTTACACGATTATTTTATTATCACTAATCAGTGTTTTTATCGCTATGCCTTTTGTGTTCCTTGATGTTTATACATCATCTACCGGTATTTTAAAATCAGAAAAAGAACGGCACAAAATATTTTCATTATACAGTGGTATTATTGAAAATATATATATTAAAGAAAATCTTGAGATTCATATTGGTGATACTTTACTAAAAGTTGATAATAGTGTTGCAAAAGAAAAATTGCAATTAACTAGAGGGAAAATTTTAGAAACACAAGAGAATATTCATGATTTAACCTACTTGATTAAAAATAAAAAAATAATACTAGATTCTCTACAACGTTTTCCTTACCAAAAGGATTATTTACAATATCGACAGAAACTTATTGATTTAAGTACACGCTATAAAAAAAACAAACGTGATTATATACGCCAAAAAAAACTGTATAATAAACAAGTAATACCTAAAGTAGAATATTTGGATAGCAAATATAGTTTAGATTTGATTGTCAATGAAACAGCTTATTATAAAAAACAACAAATTGACAAATGGCAAGCTGAATTAACCAAACAAACAACCTACTTAAAAGAACTAAAAAGTGCTATTTTACAAGCTAAGATTGAGCTAACACACTATACACTATTGGCTCCCATAGAAGGAACTATTCAAAATCTTTCAGGAATAACGAAGGGGAGTGTTATTACCGCTGGAAGCTTAATATGTGAAATATCACCTAATGATAATCTTATTGTAGAATGTTATGTTAGTCCCACTGATATAGGTTTAATAACAACCAATAATCAAGTGAAATTTCAAATATCGGCGTATAATTATAATCAGTGGGGTTTTGCAAAGGGTAAAGTGGTAGAAATAGGAAAAGATATCTTAATAATAAATAACACACCTGTTTTTAAAGTTATTTGCGCTTTAGATCAAAAGGAATTATACCTAAAAAGTGGTGTTAAAGGAACTTTAAAAAAAGGGATGACCGTTCAGGCACAATTTTTTATAGCCAATCGTTCGGTTTTTGAATTACTCTATGATAAAGTAGATGATTGGTTTAACCCTGCAACCCAAAAATAATGGCTAAAATAATTATAAAACAACATGATATAACAGACTGTGGTGCTGCTTGTTTGGCATCGGTATCGGCTAATTACAAACTAGAAATCCCCATTTCTCGCATAAGACAATACGCTAGTACCGACAAAAAAGGCACAAATATATTAGGGATGATTGAGGCTGCCGAAAAACTGGGTTTTGAAGCCAAAGGTGTTAAAGCTGATTTTTCTAGTTTATCTAAAATACCTCTTCCTGCTATTGCTCATATTATTGTAAAAGAAAAACTGCATCATTTTGTTGTGATTTACAAAGTTACTGATGATTATATAAAAGTGATGGATCCTGGCACAGGTAAAATGCACAAAAAATCACACAAAGATTTTAAAAAAGAATGGACAGGTGTTTTGATGCTACTTTTACCCGATGAAACTTTTTTGCAACGTAGCGAAAAAGTATCGGTTTATAAACGTTTTTGGTTTTTATTAAGACCGCATACATTTGTACTCTTTCAAGCCTTAATAGGGGCAATTATTTATACTTTATTGGGCTTAAGCACCTCGATATATATTCAAAAAATAACTGATCATGTTTTGGTCGGTGGCAACACTAAGTTATTGAATTTGTTGAGTATCATCATGTTAATTCTGCTTGTAATTCAAGTACTTATTGGTGCTTTTAAAGATGTCTTTTTGATAAAAACAGGACAACAAATTGATGCAAGACTAATTTTAGGCTATTACAAACACTTATTAAAACTTCCACAACAGTTTTTTGATACCATGCGTGTAGGTGAAATAATATCACGTATAAATGATGCCGTTAAAATCCGTATTTTTATCAATACCACATCACTGACCTTAACGGTAAACTTCTTTGTCATTATTTTTTCGTTTGGGTTGATGTTTACCTATTATTGGAAACTAGCCTTAATTATGTTGGCAATTATTCCTGTTTACCTGATAATTTATTTAATCACCAACCGACTCAATAAAAAGTCCGAGCGTAAAGTAATGGAAAAATCAGCTGATTTAGAAAGTCAATTGGTCGAATCATTAAATGCTATGGGAACAATAAAACGTTTTGGCTTGGAGGACTTTGCAAATATAAAAACCGAAACTCGATTTATCAGTTTATTAAAAACAGGCTATTACTCGGCTTTAAATGCGGTATTTAGTGGAACTTCATCGCAAGCTACTTCGCGTTTGTTTACCATTATATTATTGTGGATTGGCTCTTATTATGTGATAGACCAAGAGATAACACCAGGCGAGTTGATGAGCTTCTATGCTATTATTGGTTATTTTACAGGACCAATTAGTAGTTTAATAGGAGCAAACAAAACTATACAAAACGCCCTAATAGCCGCCGACCGTCTGTTTGAAATAATGGATTTAGAACGTGAGGAAACCGAAAACAAGGCAAAACTAACACCTGAACAGATTGGTGATATACAGTTTAAAAAAGTACATTTTAGGTACGGTTCTCGTGTAGAAGTTTTTCAAGATTTTGATTTACTCATTAAAAAAGGACAGATAACTGCCATTGTAGGTGAAAGTGGTTCTGGTAAATCAACTTTGATCTCACTTCTACAAAACTTATATCCTTTACAAAGTGGCAGTATTAGTATTGGTGATTTAGACTTACAATATATTGACAATGCCAGTTTACGCCAATTGGTTAGCGTAGTACCTCAAAAGATAGATTTATTTGCAGGAAATGTAATAGACAATATTGCTGTAGGCAATTTTCAACCTGATATGCAACGTATCCTTAAAATATGTAAAAACATTGGCATCTTAGAATTTATAGAAACCTTACCCAATAGTTTTAATACCTATTTGGGTGAAAATGGTGCCTCGCTTTCTGGCGGACAAAAACAACGTATAGCCATAGCACGAGCTTTGTACAAACAACCCGAAATACTGGTGCTTGACGAAGCCACCTCATCACTTGACAGTACATCAGAAAATTATATACAGCGTAGTATACAAAGTTTACGTAATGACCATAAAACTATTATTGTCATTGCACACCGCCTCAGTACTGTTGTCAGTGCAGATACTATTGTGGTTTTAGAACAGGGAAAAGTTATAGAACAAGGAAGTCATAAAGAATTATATGCTAAAAAAGGACAGTATTACCAACTTTGGCAACAGCAAAGCCCTAATCTTGATATGGTGTAAAGCCGCTTTTGTCAAAGTTTAGAACTATAACAAAGCTTAAAAACTCAGTAAATAAACGATAGTATACAATTTTTAACAATAAACATATATAAACTATAAACTATGAAAACCCTTAATCAATTAGATCGCTTACGTAGAATTCACGAACTTATTAAATATGCTAATACCGGTACACCTAAAGAATTGGCAAGCAAGCTACATATTAGTGAAAGCCAATTATACAACATCTTAGACGATTTGAAACTAAAAGGCTTCCCTATTGTCTATAATAGAAGCTTAAAAAGTTATGAATATAATGATTATTGCGAATTAGAGATTATCTATTCAGTACAGTTGCTTACGGAGCGGGAAAGAATAAATATTGCGGGAGGAAAACTATTTGACAATAAAAGTATATTTCAGATTATATAAATGCAAACCATTATTTACTACATTCTTTTACTTCTTTTTTATCTGCTAAAAAAAGTTTTTCAAATTTAAAGTCTTCACTCCAATGCTATTAGAGTGAATACATATTTATTTGTGGTATCAAAACAAAATACTAAACCTACTTTGCTAGCAGGCAGGCGTAAAAAATGTTTTGATAAAGTAAAATTATTTATTAACTTGTCCACGCTATTTGTGGGCGTAAAAATTTTAAATTATGAAAAATTTAGATTTAAAACAAATTGGTGTTCAGGAGTTGAGTGCTGTGGAACAACGTGATGTTGAGGGTGGATTTGATGTGCTAGGATATTTGGGAGCTGTAGCTGCTGTTGTGTTTATTTTAGACGAAGCCTATGATGTTGGTTATTATTTAGGTAGTCAAATGCCATAGAATAAGTAGTATTAGTTACATCATTATTAAAAACAAAAACATGAAACACTTAAAATTATTATCAAAAGAAGAAATGACATCAATTAATGGTGGTGAAATTTCACCATGGTGGAAAGTAGTAGGCTATTTAATTTCTCCTCTCTTTGGCCAGTTAAATGCTGGTTTTATTGATGGATATAATGATACACACCCATAAATTAATTATCTCCGATTACAAATATTTTTATTACATTTGTAGTCGGTTTCTTCTTATATTAAAAGAATTATGTCAAATATTTTTAATAGTAAAACAATCGAAAAATATACAGGAAACAATAAAACTCTCAATGAGTTATTAATTATATTGTTTTTCATAGCTTTCATAGTATTTGTATTAGAGAATGCTTATCATATCGGTTACTATATCAGTAGTAACTTGTTACCATTTCATTAAGATAAAAATATCCTAAATTATTCTAGTTTAAAGTACATGTTTTTGCAATATTGTATTTGAAAGAGAATACAAGCAAGTGTTTAGAATTTTTTCAGTAGGATTGAAGTGTGGGATAAAGATTTATACTCTTGTGAGAATCTTGTACTAATGCTGTGAAAACTTTGCTATCAGAAATTACCCTGCTGTCCCCAGCCGTCCGAATCCCCCGACTTTCGAGACTATTCTTGTAGGTACTATACCTACTTACTATCGCCTGTTTTATAATTGGTGGTTTTTAATACTTATCTTATCTAGAAATTAAAGTTGAGTTACTTTAAATCTTACAAAAAACGAAGTAAGTATATCTGGAGATGTCAGTAGCCAATACACCTACTGTCCGAAGTCCCCTGACTTTGTGACCAAAACATTATTCTAGAAAACTCATAGTATAAGTATCTATACTCACATTACTAATACTCCTTATTCAATTTTTACTTTATACGATAGGGAAATTGTTGTTGCTTTAATATTTACGGTTTTAGGCATGCGAGTCTCAAAACAATGAGGTGTTAGATGCGGTTTTGGTATAAAGAAAATAGGTTTTTTTTATCTTACCACAAGTGAGGGTCTCACTTTAAGTGAAACCCTCACTACTACTTGTAAGAATTAATTGTTTCGCAAAATAAGGTTTCGATAAACAAAATTATTTATTAACTTGCTCGCAATACTTGTGAGCACAAAATCTTAAAAAACAATACCTGCCTGCCTTTGGTAGGAGTTAGATTTAAAACAAATTGGTGTTCAGGAGTTGACCACGGTGGAACAACGTGATGTTGAGGGTGGATTTGTGCTAACTTTATTAGCAGCCATTGGTTTAGGAATAATAGTTGAAATTATTATGAATCCTGGAGCAACACTAGATGCTTGGAATGAAGGGTATGATAGTTATCAAGGGCAACCATAAGGTATATTAAAAGTAAAAATTATTAAAAATGAAAAAATTTAAAGAATTTAAACAATTAGAATTAAATGAGATGCTTGAAATTAATGGAGGAGAATTATCAGAAGTAACACATTGGTTAGTAAGTGGTGCAGGTTGGTTATACCATGGCACTGCATCTTGTTTAGGTATTATTTGGGATGGTATATGTGATCCTAATGGTTATGCTCCTGTCCCATAATTTATAGATAATTAAAATGGGGAGAGGTTACTTTCCCCTTAATTGAAAGATGAAAAAAAGAAATATAATTTATAATACCATTGTTTTAATTATCTTATACATTATTGGGCTTTCTACTAATACAATAATACCCAAATATATTGCTGAAAACAATATTCATGATTTTGGACTTAATGAAATTTTTAATACAGCAGTATATATTCCTATTGTTTTCTTATTAACAGATTTGTTTTTTAAAGATCAATCAAAAAATCATTTTTTTTATATCTCTCTTCTATTTATACTTTTGACAAGTCATGAAATAATGCAATTTTTTATTCCAAAGCTAGGAGTATTTGATTTCAGAGATTTGTTGGGATACTTAATAGGTGTTTTACTTACTATTTTTCTATTAAAACACAAAAAGAAGTATGTACAAGAGGATTATTAAATTTTACTATTACCTAAACCCAGTAGCATTTGTATTAGTAAACTATCTATTACTTTTATTTATTCTTTTTGTGTTTTTTGGTATTCCAGATTATTTTTTTAATATTATGTCAGGTGTTAAAAATGAGGCTACAACTAATTTAAAACCAACAGAACTATTTATCACAACAGTTATTGTAGCCCCATTACTAGAAACCTTCTTGTTTCAATATGGAATAATAAAATCAATTGTTTATCTATCAGATAATAAATATAAAACACAAGCTATCATTCTCTCAGCAATGGCATTTACATTGATTCATAGTTACAGCATAATATATATGATTTATGCATTTATTATGGGATTATTTTTCGGGATACTGTATTTTACTTCTTTAAAAAAGAAATTATACCCATTTTTAGTAATAGCATTTGTACATGCTCTATTTAATTTTACTGTGTTTATGGTTAATAGATAATTAATTTGATAGTATCAATCAAAACTATAGACCAATCCATTAATCAGTTCGTATTGTTTTTTAGGAATGCCCGCTACAGGAAAGGCATCGTAGGTAAAATTAAAAGCAGTGCTAAAAG
>CAZHQB010000042.1:0-7615 GCA_964534895.1 uncultured Micavibrio sp. | reverse complement strand
AATTATATTTTACAATAACCTGAAAGTGTAAATAACGCTAGGGATTCTTACACTTTATAAAAAGGAACTAGATACGTGGGGGTCAGGTACTCATATTGGCACATTTAGAGGGAGTCAGTTGGGAATGATTGCTGGATTATCTGCTATGAAATTATCTGATGAGTTAGATATTGAATCTCATATTAATGTTGTGAGTGCATTAATGGAGAGGCGGCTGAAACAAATCGAGGTAAAATCTAATTTTATAGGTGATGTTAGGGTACGTGGAATGATGTTTGGAATTGAGTATGTAAAAAATAAAAAAACTAAAGAGCCTGCTCCTGAATTAGCTAAAAAAATTAGAAAGTTTTGTTATGAAAATGGATTGTTAGTAGAGATTGGTGGATATTATAATAATGTAGTTAGATTTTTACCACCATTAATTATCACAAAAAAGATTGCAGAGAATGGATTGAATATTTTTGAAGATGCAAATGATAATTTACTAGACCCATCAAGAAACTCACAAATTTAGTTTAAAATTATGAATCTCAAAAATTAAATGAAATTTTAATCCAGATCTTTTTTTGGCTTCTATATTTTTCTGATAACATCCTAAACCTTTTTACGTTTTCGATTAGATTTTCTACTAGGATTCTTTTATTAGATATCTCTTTATTTTTTAATTTTTCCTCTTTTATTAATCTAGTACTTTTTTGAGGTATTTCTGCGTTGTTGGTGATGTCCATAATTCCTAAATAACCAGTATTTGCTAATATTCTTGTGTTACTGCTTATTTTAAATCCATATATTTCCCGAGGCTCTGCCTCGATGGTCAGCTACTAGCTAAAAGACAATCATATAATGAGGAATAGTTTGAAAACTGTAGGTTTTCAGTCTATGATGTATATATGATTACAAAATAATATTATCATACATACGAAACATATAATATCACACTAGTATTTCCAATAAAATACAGAAAGGCTTTGTTGCGTCCTGAAGTTACAAAATACATAAAGGAAATTTTTAATAATATACAATAACGTTACGATATAGAATTTGAAAAAATTGGCTATGATAATGATCACATACATATATTTTGCTTTTTTCCACCAACTATAAGTGGAGGAAAAGTAATAGAAACAATAAAAAGCATTACAATTAAAGAAATATTTTAAAAATTTCCTGAAATAAAAAAAGACCTCTGGGGAGGTAACTTTTGGACTTCAGGATATCATATAGCAACAATTAGTGAATATGCAAATTGGAAAGTTGTAGAAAGCTATATAGAGAATCAAGGTAAAGAGGGAAATGCGATAGATAAAGGATAACTAACATTATTACAATAAACCATATATTCATAATCATACCCCGACGGCTCTGCTTTGGGGTTTTTGATTGATAAAAAATTAGCTATTTGGGTGTCATGATTATATGATTTGACACGAGCTATTGACAATTTTATACGTATCTGCCTATTATAAGTTTACATTGTATTTATTAAAAACTGAATAATTTAATTGATTTAACTTAACTGGGAGGTATGTATAATGAAAAAAATATTACGACTGGACTGTAATGTAGAAGCAAATACCGTAACTGTTAATAATTGTCTTGAAATTAGAGGCATCCCTATTATGGAATGGACACAACAAAATGTTGTTGCGTCAATATTTGCAACAACTAGAGAACTATCCGTTTGGATGAAGGTGAGTGCTAAATCATCAAAAGAAAATAATGATTTAGAGACAATAATTGAGTATTGTCTCCCCAGTAAAAAACCAATAAAAATTCAGATTCCCGAATATATTTGTAATTTTAAAACTGCCTTGGACTGTGTCAAGAAAAGCAATCTTTCTGATTATAATATTCTCAATAATGCTTTTTCATTACAAAGACACTGAAAAGAATTAAGGCTTTGTAGTAAATACTACAAAGCCTCATTTTGTTTTTTATAGTGACTTGACACAGGATTATTTAGAACATCTAAGACATACTGGTTCATTTTTTGAAAACATTAACTTATTGATTTTGTTTCCACATTTAATACATAGAAAAATCCATTTTGAATATGCTACTAGAGAAAATACACCATCATAAACAATATATTGACACTTAGGACATTTCAATTTTTGACCTTTAATGATATTCGAACCAAAATTAAGACCACAGTTATCACAATAAATATTCATATCAATATGCCCTCCAAATTTATTTAAATGTCGATCTACTGCGTCATATGTATTGTATATAAAATTACATCCATTGTAAAAATATATAGATATTTTTAAATAAACTATAAATAAATAATAGTACATATTCTCTATTTTGTAAATTAAATATTTGATATAAATACTACATTTACTAACGAATATAAAACTACATAAATCCATATATTTCCCGAGGCTCTGCCTCGATGGTCAGCTACTAGCTAAAAGACAATCATATAATGAGGAATAGTTTGAAAACTGTAGGTTTTCAGTCTATGATGTATATATGATTACAAAATAATATTATCATACATACGAAACATATAATATCACACTAGTATTTCCAATAAAATACAGAAAGGCTTTGTTGCGTCCTGAAGTTACAAAATACATAAAGGAAATTTTTAATAATATACAATAACGTTACGATATAGAATTTGAAAAAATTGGCTATGATAATGATCACATACATATATTTTGCTTTTTTCCACCAACTATAAGTGGAGGAAAAGTAATAGAAACAATAAAAAGCATTACAATTAAAGAAATATTTTAAAAATTTCCTGAAATAAAAAAAGACCTCTGGGGAGGTAACTTTTGGACTTCAGGATATCATATAGCAACAATTAGTGAATATGCAAATTGGAAAGTTGTAGAAAGCTATATAGAGAATCAAGGTAAAGAGGGAAATGCGATAGATAAAGGATAACTAACATTATTACAATAAACCATATATTCATAATCATACCCCGACGGCTCTGCTTTGGGGTTTTTGATTGATAAAATAAATAACAATTAGCCATTTACAAAATCTAAACAGTTTCAAAATTTTAATACTGGATAATTTAACTACAAAGATTTCATAAAGGTTCTTACCTTATTTAATTTTATATTTGATTTCCATGGAAAATATTATGAGAGTCTTTTTCTATTGGATTAAATTTTTCTTTAAAATAATCTCCATTAGATATTTTAAATCTCTAGCAATTTTAGCTAATTAATCTATTTTTTTAAATCCTACGTGTCAAATCATATAATCATGACATCCAAATAACTATTTTTCTATCATTTAAAATGACACCATAGAAGGCTTTAATTTTTTAAATGAATTAGAACTTTTAACATACTTTTTACCTTTCTTTTTACTATACACTTTATACATTTTTTTAACTTTTTATCAATTTCTCTTTTAAGTTTAGCTGGGTTTAATGATTTATATTTTTTCTTGTATTTTCCTTTTAATTTTAATACTTCTTTTTGATGATCTAATCTTCTGTCCATAGTAGCTGAACTAATTTTCAATAACTGACTAGCAATAGTATTACTACATTTAATTTCACCAAAATCTCTTAATCTTTGACCAAATGGATAATCAAATATTTCCCATAATTCTACTAATTTAGCTATTACTTGACCATCATATTTATTTTTTTATAACCTTTTTTATCTTTTAGTTTAACCTTGTAATTAAATTTTTTAATTACATATTTTCTTTCTTCTCCTGTATTTTTACAATACTCATCCAATATCAAACTTTTACTCTTTTTATCAGCTTTAAAATATCTTGCTCTTAATGTTTCCATATATTGTTTTTTAGCCTCAATGTTCATAGGTTTATTTAGTTAAATATTAACTAAATACCTTAACACACTTCTGTGTCATTTTATATGATATATCAATGTAGCTTATGGTGTCATTTTATATGATTTGATGCGTCCTATTTACAAGAAACTTTTACTATATTATTATTAAAATTGAATAACAATGCACTATTTTTTCATAATCTTATTAATTTTCTAATTTGTCCAGTAAAATAATTTATTAAAACACTGAAAACATTTTTTAACTATTTTTTATTTCTTTTTACCTAATTATTTGTAATGTGTTTTTACTTAAGTTTAATAAATTATTCAAGTATAACATTTCTACTTATTGTTGACAGGAGGAGATTAAAACTTGCAATTGTATTTTATATAATATAAGCTTTAATATATATCATATGCAATTTATTTTGATTTATATCTTATGTATCAAAAAACTTACGAAATTCAATCTGGAACAACAAAAATTAATATTTCTAAAGCTATAGCTGGTAAAGAATTAAACTGTAGACTTACATATATTGCAGGGTTTTATGGTATCGATGATGGCGGTAGTTTTAAAATTACATTTAAAATTGCTTCTGATTTCGAAAAACTACAAACAAAAAATCCTTCAAAAAATAATTATTTGAAAATAACTTCAAATAATAAAGAAATTGAAATTAAGACTCAAATAAAAACTTTTGGAACATTTGACAAAACTTGTTTACGACCTTGGGGTAAGGAAATTACTATATATATATCAGGTGGTTATCTAAAGGAGTATGATAAAATATTTATTCAATTCAAAAATTGGAATTTTCAAACATTTACTGAAAGAAAATTTGAGTTTAGATGCTTAGTTGATCCATTTTCAATTGCAAAATACATAAAAATACCTTCCTCACCTAAAATAGATGTTGTTAATGCTGATGCTCATAGACTAAAGGTTATTGCACCTACAAAAACTCAAGTTAAAAAACAATTTCAAGTCCTTATTAAACTTGAAGATGAGTGGGGTAATCCTTGCATTGACAAAAAGGGTATTTTTATCATCACAAAACAACCTGGTTTAAAATTAAGTAAAACTCAAATAAAATTTACAAAAGGCAAGGCACTATTAACTATGCAAACTAATTTAGAAAAAACTTTTTTTATTTCAGTAAAATATAAAACTATTCAAGGTAACTCTAATCCTATAATTAGTAGAAAAAAATATATTTTTAATTCTTATTGGGCAGATCTTCATGGACAATCTAATGAAACTATCGGCACAAATAATGTGGATAATTATTTTTATTTTGCAAAAAATTATTCTCTTTTGGATGTAGTATCTCATCAGGGAAATGATTTTCAAATTTCCAATAATGTTTGGAAAAAAATAAATGAAACTACAAAAAAATATAATGATGAAAATAGTTTTATTGCTTTTCCAGGATATGAATGGTCAGGAAATACGAACCTTGGTGGAGATAGAAATATTATTTATAAAAATGAAACCAAGGTAATTTATAGATCTTCTCACGCATTAATAGATGATTATACAGATGTGAAATCCGATGCAAAAACAGTAAATGACTTGTTCAAAAAAATAAAGAAAATTAATGGTGTTTTGGTGGCAGCTCATGTTGGTGGTAGACATGCAAACCTAAGTATGCACGATACAACTAAAGAAAAATTAATTGAAATTCATTCTTGTTGGGGTACTTTTGAATGGTTTTTTATAAATGCCTTGAAAAAAAATTATATAATTGGTGTTACTGCAAATAGTGATGGACATACTGGTAGACCAGGTTCAGAATATCCAGGTAAAGCACATTTTTCAAATATTGGTGGGTTAACTGCTATACTATCAAAAAAACTTACTAGAAATGAAATTTTTAAAGCTTTACAAAATAGACATACATATGCCACCACCGGAGCACGCATTTTTTTAGATATTTCTTACAACCTTAACAATAAAAATTTAGGCATAATGGGAGATGTTATCAAATATCAACCAAATTCAACGTTAAACATACAATGTCAAGGAACACAACCAATCGATAAAATTGAAATATGGAATATGAATAATATTATTTATACCTTTTTTCCTGAACGCACAAATGAAAATGCTATTATTAAAATTTCTCTAAGTGGGGCTAAAAATGCAGGGAGGACTAGAAATTTAGCATGGACTGGTACTATAACAACTAAAAATACTAACATCCTAAATTATCAAACAACAAATTTTTTCAACAGCAGTCATACTATCACAAAAAATAAAAATACTATAGCTATAAATACTTCTACCACCGGAAACTGTCAAAGTATTCTGTTAAAAATTGATGATGTTATCAAAGGAAAACTTCATGTAAATATTAATAACAAGAGATTTGTTTTGTCTATAAAGCCTCTAACTACAAAATCTAAAAATTTTAAATTTGAAGGTTTAGATGCAAAAATTGAAATATCCAAAATTAAATCTAAACCTGCAAACCAATTTATTGATATAACACATAATTTAACAGAATTAATTCGAGGTAATAATCCAATATTTGTCAAAGTTATTCAAAGAGATGATCACATTGCATGGTCAAGTCCAATTTATATACAAAAAAAATGAGATTCAACTAAAAAGTCAAATCTCATAACTCTAAACATCTAAAGAGAACTTCTGTTCACACTCCATTTTAAAAGAATTATAAATATCAAAGATACTGTCAGGTAAATAAAATGAATTTTCATCATACTTAGTCTTTTTGTATTTATAACTACCCCAATCTCGAACTCCTTCGATAAATTTTAATGGAGGTCTATCGTAAAAAATCAAATGAGCACACTCAGCACTGTTTTTATCACCAAATTTTATGCTTTTTGTCCAATCTACTAGACTACCTGAAATAGCAACATTGATTTGCAATAAATCAAATAGCTTGGATACTACTTTTATTGGTTGATTAGTTTTGATGATCTCATGAGTATAGGGTATATAAGAAATATCTTTCATTATACAATACCTTTTTATATCAGCCACCATTTGAAATGATTTTAACAGATTAGAGCTCGTAGCGCTAGAACCCCACATTCTCTTCCAAGAATAAAATGTGTCCATTGGTTCTCTTACAACAAAAATAACTGTAATTTTGGCTATTGGGTATCCAAGTGCTACAAGGTCTTTAACTGGGTTATAAAACTCAGATTTTTTACTTTCTCCTATAGTTTCTTTTACTACTATAAGATTTGCCTTTCCATCAACCTTAAATAAAGGTACAACCTTATCACTCTCTTTAGCTCTCCTTATTGATTTTATGGGTTGCATATGAGATTCAATATTTGCATTTACAAAAACATTAGATAATGCTGTTGTCCCAGTTCGACAAGGTCCACATATTAATATTAAATGTGGAAAATTACCTGAAAATGCAACATTATCTTTTGTAACATCTATGCTTTTCATAATGATACGCCTCCTTATAAGTCAATGGAATATTTTGATATGCATAACCTTTCAATAAATGCTTTATATTTATCACTACACTTCCCCCTTCTCTACCTATAACAAAAAATAATTTCTTATGGTATTAACTTGCTTTCATTAACAAATCTATGTAATTCATCATCAGTAGGATGATCCCCACAATCTTCAACATTACAATTGTATTTACTGATAGTTGAGAACATTCTGATTTTTTTGCAGACTCAGGAAACTGTTTTAATAAACTGTTTTCATGATTACAAAAAACTAATTTATCCATTGCAAGAATTATATCATTTTTATCGACAAGGGATTTATTAATTAATTTAGATTGATGTATTTCAAATTTTAATTAAAAGAAACTTTGTTCTGCAACTGCAGATCTA
>CAZHQB010000041.1:0-7850 GCA_964534895.1 uncultured Micavibrio sp. | reverse complement strand
TAATATTAATATTAAAATTCCTCAAAAAGTAACCTTGACTATGCAACAGTACATTAGTTGATTAATCTCAATTTGTGTGATATACATATAATACGATAATTATTGTGATCAATAAAAAAGTTAGGAGGATGAGATGGAGATACAACACAAAACACTAGAATGGGCCAAGGCGTCCATAATGTATGGAGCTAAAGCTTCTTATTTTATTGAATCTAGGGAGCTCGAAGGTTGGAGCCTTGAAGAGCAAATTGAAGCTTGTGTGCGGGATGTGAGAGCGCTGGATGAAATAGATAAAAGTGACATTATCATACCTTGTTTGGTGTCAAATGGAATTTTAATTTTTGTCGTTAATTATAATACATAATTAGCAGAGTTACATAAATCAAAAGATTTGTGTAACTTTTTGTATTATATCAAAAACATTCTACATATAGTATGTTTTTATTTTTTTGAGACATAATTTGTGGTGTTGACGAAAACTTTGAAGATGGTACAATTATAGTCCAGTATAATAATTAATATATAAATATATGGTAGAACAATATGAAGATGAAATGGTTTTTGAATCATGTTTCAATAATCAGCCAGTGATTGGACAAAAAGTGATTGATCGTGAGTTTATGGTTTATCAATCAAATAAATTTACAAAAAAGAAACTTTCCAGTTTTTATAAAAATAAATGGCTTGTGCTTTTCTTTTATCCAGCAGACTTCACTTTTATCTGCCCCACAGAATTGGAGGATTTGGCTGAATCTTATGCAAAACTTAAAAAAATGGGCGTAGAAGTAGTTAGCGTATCAACTGATACAGAATTTACTCACAAAGCTTGGCATGATACATCAGAGGCAATTGGTAAAGTAAAATTCCCAATGGCTGCTGACCCAACGGGACAATTAAGTCGCGATTTTGGGGTTATGATTGAGGATGAAGGTCTTGCTCTTCGTGGTACATTTATTATTAATCCAAGAGGTGAGCTTAAGGCTATGGAAGTACATGACAACAGTATTGGACGAGATGCAAGCGAACTTGTGCGAAAGATTCAAGCTGCACAGTTTGTAGAATCTCACAATGGTCAAGTTTGTCCTGCAAAGTGGACACCAGGTAAAAAAACTTTAAAACCAGGAATTAAATTGGTAGGTAAGATATAATATTTTCAAATGTCTTTACGAGGAAATATGACGAAGTAAATTTTGGCAGTATCGAGATTGCCACGTCACTAAATGTTCCTCGCAATGACAATGTTTATGTACAAACAGGGGGCATCTGTTTAATTGCAGACAGTTGCCTCTTATTTTGACCCTTAAAACTAAAAAATAATAAAATTAAATAAAATGTAGAGTATATGCAGGACTACTTACTAATATACTAATTACTAATATACTAAATAATTATGACAATTATAAAAATAGAAAAAAGAAATAAAGAAATTGCAAAATTTAATAGAGCCCGTATTGAAATTGCAATACAAAAAGCATGCGCTGAAGTAGGTGAACTTGATAGAGATTTTATAGTGCCACTTACAGATGAAATAATTCATGACTTGGAGCACTCATTTGATGATGATTGTGGTGAGATGATGCCTACTGTAGAGGATGTGCAAGATGTGGTAGAACGGCATTTAGTCAGTGCAAATAAATATGAAGTTGTGAAGGCATATATTTTGTATCGTGCAAAACAAAGTGAAGGGCGAAGTGAAAAAGAGCAAAATTTACAAGAACAATTTGAGCAACATAAATTAAAAGTTATAAAGGATAATAGGAAACGAGAAAATTTTAATGCAAATAAAGTTAAAAAAGTTTTTGATAGGGCTTCTAAAGGATATAAGAGACAATGTACATTCAAAACTTTTATGGAAGCCTTCAAAAAAAATATTGTAGAGGATATTAAAACTTCTGATATTAACAAATTGATGATTAAGACTTGTATTGATTTGGTAAGTGTGGAAAATATTTATTGGCAACATATTGCAGCACGAATTTTTGTAAGTAATTTGTATAAACAAGCAATTAGAAATAGAGGTATTTCTATGAAAGAGTTGTACACGCCAAAAGCATACAAGGCATTGTTTGATGAGTATATAAAAAATGGATTATATTATAAAGATTTTTATAAATATTATTCTCAGGAGGATATACTAAAAGCTGGCAAGTTGCTGAGTGAAGATACGGATAAATCTTATGAATATACAACTGTGCTATCACTTGAAAAAAGATATTTATTAAATCCAAATGGAATTATCAAAGAATTACCACAAGAATTGTACATGTCAGTTGCTTTGTTTTTGGCAATTCCTGAATCAGATGAAAACAGACTTAAATTTGCATTTAAATTATTCAAACATTGTAGTGAACAAAGAATTTCACTACCAACGCCTACACTGTTAAATGCTCGTACAAATTATCATCAACTTTCTAGTTGTTTTAAGGCAAATGTAGATGATGATTTGCGAGCAATATTTCATAGTTTTGAAAATATGGCACAAATTTCAAAATTTGGTGGTGGTGTTGGTGTATATTGGGGAAACATTCGTGCAAGAGGAAGTGCGATTCGTGGAGTATATGGAGCGAGTGGTGGAGTAAACCCTTGGATAAAGATTGTTAATGATACTGCAATAGCTGTAAATCAATTAGGTTCACGCTTAGGTGCTATATCAGTTACACTTGATGTGTGGCATGCAGATATTCATGATTTCTTAGATTTGCAAACTGAAACTGGTGATATACGCTCCAAAGCCTTTGATGTATTTCCAGCAGTCTCAATGCCTGACTTGTTTATGGAGCGTGTGCAAAATGATGAAGAATGGACACTTTTTGATCCTCATGAAATAAATAAAAAATATGGTAAAAAATTACAAGATAATTTTGGTGATGAGTTTGAAAAATTTTATAAAGAACTAGAAAAAGATAATGATTTGCGTTTAAAAAAAACAGTTTCTGCAAAAGATTTGTTTAAGAAGTTTATGAAGTCTGCAGTAGAAACGGGGATGCCTTATGCCTTTTTCCGCGATACTATCAATGTAGTCAATCCAAACAAACATGCTGGCAATATTTATTCTTCACAATTGTGTACTGAGATTTGTCAAAATACTTCACCAACAAAATTTATAGAAGAAGAAATAGAAGAAGGAAAAATTGTAATTCGTTATGAATCTGGTGATTTTGTAGTATGTAATTTAGCTTCTATAAATATAGCGAAGGTTTATGATGAAGAAATGATTGCAGATGTAATACCAACTGTTATGCGAGTATTAGATAATGTAATAACACTTAATTATTATCCTATTAAAGAGGCAAAACGTACAGCAATGCGTTATAGAAGTGTAGGATTGGGTTATCTAGGGCTAGCTGAATATTTGGCAACCAGAAAGATTGCATATGAAACTCTAAAAGCTAGAAAAGAAGTGAATAAACTTTTTGAAAAGTATACATATTATACGTATCGTGCATCGGCAGATTTAGCTATTGAACGAGGGCATTATGAATTATGGAAGGGTAGTGAATATAGTAAAGGGATTTTACTCGGACGTAAACAAGGTTGGTATATAAAAAATACTGATAGAGCAGATGACTGGAAAAAATTATTTGTAGATATGAAAAAAACAGGCATACGGTTTGGTTATCATACAGCACCTGCACCAAATACTTCCACAGCAGGCTTAGTGGGTACAACAGCAGCACTTTTACCAATTTATAAAAGGTATTTTGTAGAGACAAATTTATCAGCGCCGACAGTAAGAGTTGCTCCGAAATTAAGTAAGGAAAATTATTGGTATTATAAAGAATATGTATCAATGGATATGAATGATGTGATAGATATGATGGCAGAAATCTATCAGTGGATTGATCAATCAGTTAGTTTTGAATGGATGATAGATCCAGCACGTACGAGTCCAAAACAATTATATAGTTATTATATGAGAGCATGGGAGAAAAAGATTAAGACAGTTTATTATGTCAGAAGTTTATCTGGTGAAGTACAACAAAAAAGTGAAAATGTATGCATAAGCTGTTCTGGGTAATTAAGAATTAAAAATGAAAAATTAAGAATTATGACAAAAAAAATTAAAAGAAATCTTATTTTTAATCCAAAGGGAAGGGACGATGTGGACAAAAGAACAATTATAAAGGGTAATACTACTGGGCTGTTTCAGCTCAATGCTACCAAGTATCAATGGGCAACATCACTTTATCAGGTGATGATAGGAAATTTTTGGGTACCGGAGAAAGTGTCAGGGCTTAAAGATGATGCTCGGATGTTTCATCAAGATTTATCAAAAGAGGAGCGACATGCTTATAAAGGGATTTTATCTTTTTTGATTTTTCTTGATTCTATTCAAACTGTAAATTTACCAAATTTTTCTGATTATGTCACAGCACCAGAGATTAATTTAATTTTAGCAATTCAGACATATCAAGAGTCAATTCATTCGCAGTCATATGCAACAATTTTGGAAACCATTGTGGACGGCGAAGAACGAGATAAAATTTATTATTTTTGGCGTGATGATAAAATATTATTAAAGCGCAATAAATATATTGGACAAATGTATCAGGACTTTATAGATGAACCAACAGATGAAACTTTTTTCAAAGGGATTGTAGCAAATTATTTATTAGAGTCTCTCTATTTTTACAATGGTTTTGCATTTTTTGATACTTTGGTTGACCAAACAAAAATGCTTGCAACAGGTAGAATGATAGCATATATTCGCAGAGATGAATTAACTCATGTGACGTTGTTTGCTAATATGATAAAAGAAATTCAAAAAGAATTTCCAGAGATTTATGATGAAAAACTAATTCGCAAAATGATGAAGGTTGCGGTAGAACAGGAAATTGAGTGGGGTACACATATTTTGGGAAATAAAATTCCAGGTATGAATAAACAAACGACCAAAGATTATACAAGATGGTTAGCAAATCAACGGATGGAGCTGTTAGGATTAAGTCCTCTGTATCTAAAAGCAATAAACAATCCATATAAACATTTAGATAGATTGCAAGATACAAATAGTGATAAAGGAAATTTTTTTGAATCAACAGTAGTAAATTATACACAGTCTAGTAGTATGAATGGAAGTTGGGATTTCTAAAAAAACTTGTAAGGTAAAGTAAAATAGCAACCTAGTCGCTGAGTTTAGCGACTAGGTTGCTATTTTTTGTGCTGGAAACCCTTCTTCATCAAGATTTTGTGCTGGAGAGAGGACTTGAACCTCCACGGGATTAACTCCCACTAGGGCCTAAACCTAGCGCGTCTACCAATTCCGCCACTCCAGCGCAGTTGTCATTCCTGCGAAGGCAGGAATCTTTTATAAATAGTATAAAAATGCTATAAATACGATACTACACCAGTATACGCACATTTTAAGCATTTTGCAATCCTTGACAAAAATATAAATATGTACTATATTAATATGTCACAGTTATTTGTGACAATTGTATCTTAAAAATAAAAAAATATCCATAAGGAGGAAGCAATGAGGAATGTCATTGTAGTATTATTGGTTGGAATTACTGGTTTGTTGAGTGGTTGTGCAAACAACCCTCAATTAGCATATCGAGGGCGTATGAATGCGCCAGGGATTGATCTAACATATTTACGGGTCGATCCAAATGCGGCATATCATATGTCACCTGCACAGTATAATCACTTACAACAAGTTGTGAGAGATCACAATAATAATGTAAGGGAGATGTTGCGCAATGACAGGATAGCTGCGCAAAATGCGCAGATATGGACCGGTGATGTAAACCGGGATAGATATTATTCTTTAGATAATACCATATCCAGAAGTTTTAGTAGACTTTTGGATAGATGGGTAAACTCCATTGATTTTTAAAATTATCAAACAGTGCATCACTTTAGTATAAGTGATGCACTGTTTTCTTTTTGTTTGAAATAAAAATAGCAACCAGGTCACTAGGCTTAGTGACCTGGTTGCTATTTTGTGTTTATTTTACAATACTTTTAATTCTAGCAGCTTCTTGTTCAAGTGCTGGAGATTCTTCATATTCTCCGTGATGACGGGTCTCATCTCCATAAGTGTGTTTTTTTTGATCAAGATGAAAGCTGATATGTAAAGTTCTACCATGGGTCTTCACATACATATGAAATCGTGGATACCCAGCCCTTGCTTGAGGATTCACAAAACTTAACTCACCTTGTTCAGTTTTGTGTTGATATTGATAACCTGCTCTGCGTAGTGCTGTAACAGGATTGCTTGAAATATTTTCTATAATAAATTTCATTTTTAATTTTTAATTATTAACTCACTTAACCCAATGTTTTTTCTTAATATTTTGGTCATCTTCTTTTTGCTTTTCTTTAATTTTTTCTTTTGCTAGATTTTGCAGTGTGTTGAGATTTTCTTCTTTTAGAGATATTGCACGCTTTGATAAGTACTCCAGAGTATTTTTGGTAGGATCTTCTATTACTTCGGCTAGTAGTACATTTAGTATTGCACCAATTTGTGGGCCGGGTTTAAAATCTAAATCTTTAATCATTATATCTCCATTTAATTTTAGCATCTTGACACTTATAGGATCTTTAGATACTTTGTCTACCATATATTCAAAATGTCTTAGTTTGTAGGGCTTTGCTTTAGGTGTGCCAGAGCCGAGCCTGTCGCCAATTCGTACAGCCATTAAGTCTTTCATATTTTTTAAGCCGACCTTTTTAATAAGTCGTCTAACAGATGTTTCTGTTACTTCATCAACATTATAATAAAACATATGATTACGTACCAAAAGGGTAGTTTTTTGAGAAACCTTAGTAGAGAAGCGTAATCGTTTCATAATTTTTTTGGTGATTCTTTCACTGATGTACTCATGATTATAAAAAGTACAATCTCGTCCTTTTCCACGTTTAGATTCTGGTTTACCTATATCATGAAAAAGTGTAGCAAGGCGTACTTCAAGTTTTTTGCTTGGACAAGTTTCAAGTGCCTTTAAATTATGTTCCCATACTGTGAGAGTGTGGTGATGGTTTTGCTCTACGCCAATTCCTAATTCTAGCTCTGGTAAAAAGTGTTGCAAAAGTCCAGTATCATGCAACATTTGAATTCCATGACTGGTATGGTTACTCATTATAATTTTTACAAATTCATCACGTACTCGCTCTATAGATATATTTTTGAGTAATTCATTTTTTTCTTTGATAGCATCAAAGGTTTTTTGTTCTACAGTAAAATTAAGCTCAGCTCCAAATCGCACAGCTCTCATCATACGAAGAGCATCTTCATCGAATCGTTCAATAGGATTGCCAACGGCACATATAAGTTTTTTGTAAATGTCATCCGCTCCATTGTATGGATCAATAAGATTATTATCAATATCTAGAGCTAATGCATTCATTGTAAAATCTCTGCGAGATAAATCTTCTTTTAGAGTTTTGGCAAACTTAACTTCATCAGGACGTCTATTGTCAGAGTAGGTTGTTTCAATGCGATAAGTTGTTACCTCTATTACGTCATGTTCTCTATTTTTTTTGTTTATATTTTTTAAAAAAGGTTTAACTTTTACACCTACTGTACCAAAATTATTTTCATAAAAATTATCAGGAAAGATTTCTTGTATCTGATTTGGTTTGGCATTTGTCGTTATATCCCAATCTTTCGGAGTGCGGTCAACTGTGAGATCGCGTACACAACCACCGACGATATACGCTTCAAAATTAGCATCATTCAGTGCTTGTAAAACAGTTTTAACTTCTTGTGGAATTAAATTAATCATATATTGTATAGTAACGCAAAAAAACAAATTTTGCTAGTAAAAAGTTATAAATATCAAAATATATAATGGGAATTAGTTTATAAAAGTCACAAGGTATGACGTTTCTATTTGTTATTGATA
>CAZHQB010000040.1:0-7897 GCA_964534895.1 uncultured Micavibrio sp. | reverse complement strand
CATTATCACATGATACTAAAACAAAAAAGTAATGATGGTATAAAAAAGTTTATGCATAAGTTGGGCACATCATACACTATGTATTTCAACAAAAAACTCAAGCGAAGCGGAAGTTTATTTCAAGGGAAATTCAAATCAATACACATAGACTCAAATGAATATCTATTATACCTATCAGCTTATGTAAACGGTATAACTTCATACACGGTGGAAAGCGTGAATGGGAGTATTCTAGTTATTTGGATTACATTGGCAAGAGAGATGGCACACTTTGCAACAAAAAACCAATATTAGCACAATTTGGAAATGTGGATGAGTATAGAAGATTTCTAAATAATAATATGTTATACTTAAAAAGCAAAAAGGAATTACAAAAATATATTTTGGAGTAGTTGTGTATCTTTAAAGATACACAAGATTTTTTAGATAAGTTAAAAGAGTATGAAAAATAAAAATGTGTATATTGGTGTGAGTGTTGTTTTGTTGGCGATTGTTGTATTTGTTGCTGTTTATTTTGTGATTAAAAATCAAAAAACACAAAATGGGGTAAAAAATGTAGGAGTTGCTCAAAAAGTAGAGTTGCAAAAAGAAAAAATAAAAAATCAAGAAAGCCAAAAACAGATTGAATCAAAAAATAAGGAAAGCAATAAAAAAGTATATATGAAAGAAAGTGATGAGTTGGATGAAAATGAAAAGGTAATAAGTGAATATTATAAATTTATTGAAAATAAAAAATTTAATAAAGCTTATGAAATGAAGTCAAATCCATCTATGTCATTAGATGAGTTTAAGAAAATATATGGTGATGTAAAAGGTATCCGATTACAATTTATTCCACATCAAAATTCAAAAAAATTATACAGAGTATATGTGTATTATAAGGGTAGTGATACAAAACAACCTTTGGAACATAAGGTAAAAATGAAAGTCAATGATAATAAAATTCAAACTGTTAGTTCAGTTGCAAATAAGGTTGAGCAGGGTAATAATATGGCATATGTTGCACGTATAGGAGATAAACTGGAAGTTATTTTGGTAAAAAAAGATAATGAATATGTAATAGATAAAATAGAAATTGACAAAGAATATTATAGTAATAGATTTGATAATATAGCTTTTTCAAAAGATGGTACAAAATTATTCTATACTATTATTGGCTGGGAATATGTAGGTAATGTGATTTATGATATCGTTAATGAAAAAAAATTAACAACTTTTGATTGGGCTACTATGTTTATGACACCGTTACAAGATTTTGTTTATACTTGTACAGGGGCTGGTTTAGGTACTGGACCTGGTGGTGTTATTTATGATATACGGGATGGTAAATTTGAACAGGTATATGAGTTGTCAAGAGATTTTCCACAAGCACAAGAGTTTGCTAAAATTCAGAATGAAGAAATTAGTTATGATGGTAAAAAATATATAATGGATGTAGAATGCAAATATATTGATGATGAGAATGCAATCTTGTTTAATGTAAATGGTGTAAATGGTGATGATTATAATGCAAAATTTGGTAGTATAAAATATTTTTTAGACAGTAATAAAGTAAAAATTGAAAAAAAGTTGTGATAAAATTTTTATAAAATAAAAAAGAGTGGAAGGCATTGCCTCACCACTCTTAATGCATCAGTCTCCCAGCACTTCAATAGCTGGGTGATTTCCTCCGTAACAGGATATAAATATGGTTTTTCCATCAAATCCTGCCATTTTGGAAAATACCGTTGATGTTGTACCAACGGAACCAATACTTTTTAGCTCGCCGTCAAGGGCGAGTATTTTCCATGTACCGCACCCATTTCCATTATTGGATACAGTCACGATATATTGACCAGCTTTGACTTTGGCAACATCATGGAGGCTTTTTGCCTCTACAATCTTGCTTTCTGCCAAAACAGGGCTATTACCAATAATAACGCAAATCACCATAATAGCTAAAACTAAAATAACTTTCTTTATTATTTCTCCTCCTTAGTGTTTTTGGAAAATCTTTTTAAAAGAGTTTTCCGGAAATTTTCATCTGTCGGTATCCCTTTTTTCTCAGCAGGTCTTTTTTCTGGAGTTATTTTTTCTTGTGGAGAGCTGAAGTGTTTTATTGAAAAGCTAACCCCACTTAGTTTGTAATGATGAATCACCATACCAAGGGCATAATTATTGGTTGCATCAACTTTTTTGAATTTAGCGTAATCGCAATTAAAATTCTTGTAAAAAGTTGGTTGGGCACATATAAATATGCCATTAAATTGTGCACTAGCACAGTAAAATTTACCAAAGAAAGTAGCGATCCCACAGTGAAAATATTCTTTAAATATGGACCATGAGCAATGAAATGATTCTTTAAATGTAGCTTCGCAACACAGAAAAAAATTACAAAATATTGCTTCATCGCAATCAAAAGGACCCTTAAATGTGGCAAACCCACAGTCAAACCCGTTGAGATAAATAGCTCTTGCACAAGTAAATGATATAAAATTTGCGACTTCACAACTAAAGCAATTTACAAAAATTGATTTTCCGCAATTAAAATCATTAAGAAAATTAGCAACTGCACAATCAAAACCTTCAGCAAATATACCTTTACCAAGGTTAATTTTGTGTTTATAATCTATGCTAGGCAGTTTTATGCGTTCTAAAACTTTGTATCTTCCAAATTCAGAGAAATCGCCCACAGCGTAGAGGTGATTTAAGAACTCTTCTGGAGTTAAAATTCTTATTTCTGAGTTGTTATTTATCATATATTCTCTAAAATCATCAATATCATCACCAGGATCGAAATCCTTCGCCATACAGTATAATGCTCCCATGTTAATTCTCCTTTTCAATTGTTAATGGTTGTTATTTGTATATAAATAACTTGTAATTATAATATACATTTAAGAACTTGTCAAGTGTGGTTTTTATTTTTAAAGTGGTGTAATATTTAATATAAGGTATGTTTAAACTTAAAAAGAAAATAAGATGAATAAACAAAACTACAAAAACTTATTATTTCTGGATGTGGAGGCTACTGGACTTGAGCAGGAGGATCGGCTTGTGCAGGTTGCTTATGATTTTGAGGGGATTGAGAGGGAGGCACTTTTTGATCCTGAGCGGGATATGAGTATAGAGGCTATGGAAGTTACTCATATTACCAATAAGCATCTGAAGGGAAAAGAAAAATTTCAAGGGTCTGAGTTTTATAATGAACTCAAAAGTATTTTGGACAAAGAAGATACAATATTTGTGGCTCATAATGCTCCTTATGATATAGGAATGATAGAGAAAGAAGATTTGAAAGTCAGTAAGTCTATTGATACTTATAAGATCGCACAATATCTGGACACAAAAAGTTTGATACCAGCGTATCGATTGCAATACTTGCGATATTATATGGATTTAGATGTTGACGCAGCAGCGCACGATGCATTAGGAGATGTGAGAGTGCTCAAAGCTATATTTGGCAGGATGTATGAAAAAATGCTTGAGAAAAATACTCACGATGAAGTAATAGAAAAGATGATTGATATTACTAGTAAGCCGATGCTTATCAAACGATTGACATTTGGTAAACATAAGGGTGAGTTGGTGGCAGATGTAGCGCGCAGTGATAGAGGGTGGTTAGAGTGGCTTTTGCGAGAGAAAGAATCCGAAGCAGCTAATGGCAATATTGATGAGGATTGGATTTATACATTAAAACATTATTTGCGGTGATTTGTAGGGACAGGTTTCAAACCTGTCTCTACTTTTGATTTAAACTACTCACTAATATACTAATAATAAGCTTATGAAAAAAATAGCACTTATGGGGAGTACTGGTTCTGTGGGGACGCAGACTTTGGATGTTGTACGCAACTATCCTGATAAATTGGAAGTCTTTGCACTTTCTGCTGGTGGGGGTAATATGGATTTGCTCCTGGAGCAGATTGAAGAATTTAAGCCAGAAGTAGTAGGGGTAGCAGATGAACAAAAAGCAAAGGAGTTAGAACAAAAAATAGATGCAAAAGTTTTGAGTGGTCCTAATATGCTAGAAGAAATTGCTGTGATGGAAGATTATGATACTTTTATCACTGCGACAGTGGGACTAACTATTATACGGGCAACTATTGAGGCTATTAGGAAGAAGAAAAATGTAGCGATTGCAAACAAAGAAACTCTTGTGGCGGCTGGCGAAATTGTGATGAGGGAAGCTCGTGAAAATGATGTAATGCTTATGCCAATCGATTCGGAGCATAGTGCGCTTTTTCAATGTTTAAATGGCGAAAATCCAAAAACTATTCGCTCACTTGTTGTGACTTGTAGCGGGGGAGCGCTGAGAGATTATACAAAGGAAGATATGAAAGATGTCTCCATAGAAGATGCGCTTGGACATAAAACTTGGAATATGGGGCAAAAAATTACGATTGACTCTGCTACTCTTATGAATAAGGGTTTTGAAGTGATTGAGGCTATGTGGCTTTATGATGTTGCACCAAAAGATATACAAGTTGTAATTCATCCAGAAAGCATAATTCACTCAATGGTAGAGTACAGTGATAATTCAATAATAGCTCAAATTTCTGAACCTGATATGAGACTGCCTATTCAGTATGCGCTTAGTTATCCAGATAGATGGGGCGAAGCTGTTAAAAGACATAAATTTGACGCATCTTACACCTTTGCAAAGCCTGATTTGGATAGATTCCCGTGTTTGGGTTATGCATTTGATGCGATGAAGGCAGGTGGCACAATGCCAGCAGTTATGAACGCAACTAATGATGCAATGGTAGCAAAATTTTTATCTGGCAAATGTGAGTATTTGGACATACCACGAGTTATAAAAAAAGTGATGAATGAACATAAAGTTGTGAATAGTCCTACCTTAGATGATATAGAAGTAGTAATTGATTGGGCAATAGATAGGGCAGAAGCTATATCAAAAGGGTGAAGGATTGAAATAGTGATATTACAAAATTTTTTAGAATACACTATTTTATAAATTGACTTAGAATTGCTTCTTTGATATTCTTTATAAAGTATTATTCTGCTTGTGTAGGCAGAGTATTTAGTTGATATATAAAAATAATATTATGTCATTATTTCAAAAAATATTTGGTTCAAACGAAAAGCAAATTAAAAAATTACAACCAATTGTTGATAAAATTAATAATTTGGGAAGTGAAATGAAAAAGTTGTCAGATGAGGCTATAAAGGAAAAAACAAAAGAGTTTCAAAAACGCTTAAAAGATGGTGAGACTCTGGATGATATTTTGCCAGAGGCTTTTGCTCTTACACGTGAAGCAGCAGATCGTGCCATAAAAGAACGTCATTATGATGTTCAGTTAATTGGTGGTATTGTTTTGCATCAAGGTAAGATTGCTGAGATGAAAACTGGTGAAGGTAAAACACTTACTTCTACTTTGCCAATCTATCTAAATGCTTTAAGCGGTAAAGGTGTACACGTTGTTACTGTAAATGACTATTTGGCAAAACGTGACTGTAATTGGATGGGAGTTATATATGAAAAACTAGGACTTCAAACTGCATGCATTACACATGATGGAGGATTTTTGTACAAAGCTAATAATGTGGATGATAACGAAGTTGATATCGAGATGGAAAATCTAAATGCTGTTGAAAAAAAAGAAGCATATGCAGCTGATATCACTTATGGGACAAATAATGAATTTGGATTTGATTATCTTAGGGATAACATGGCACAGTCGAAGGAGCAATTGTCACAACGGACTCCCAATTATGCAATTGTTGATGAGGTTGATTCAATTTTGATAGATGAGGCTCGTACACCTCTTATTATCTCTGCACCAGATACTGAGTCTACAAAATTATATGAACAATTTGCAGGTATTGTGCCACGACTTGTAGAAAATGAGGATTATACAGTTGATGAAAAATTGCGTAGTGTAGCTATTACAGATAGTGGAATTGAAAAAGTTGAGAAAGCCTTAAATATTGGTAATATTTATGGACAAGGTAAAATTCAGTATGTGCATCATTTGGAACAATCATTGAAAGCACAAACATTGTTTGAAGTTGATAAGGATTATATGGTTCGTGATGGTGAAGTAATTATAATTGATGAGTTTACTGGACGTGCGCAAGAAGGAAGGCGATATAGTGATGGACTTCATCAAGCAATTGAAGCAAAAGAAAAAGTAACTATACAAAGAGAGTCCCGTACTCTTGCAACTATTACATTTCAAAATTATTTTCGTATGTATAAAAAACTTGCTGGTATGACAGGTACAGCAAGTACAAGTGCAGAAGAATTACAAAAAGTATATGGATTGGAAGTTATGGAGATACCAACAAATAAAAAATTAATTCGTGTTGATTTGCCGGATGTTGTTTATAAAAATGAAAAAGGTAAATTTAAAGCAATAGCTGATAAGATTAAAGAGTTACATAAAAAAGGTCAGCCAGTTTTGGTAGGTACAGTGGCAATTGAAAAGTCAGAAGCACTTTCGAAAGCTCTAGAAAAAGCAGGTGTATCTCATAGTGTACTTAATGCTAAATTTCATGAGAAAGAAGCTCAAATTATAACAGATGCAGGAAAAAAGGGATCCGTCACAATTGCTACTAATATGGCTGGTCGTGGAACTGATATTAAACTTGGAGATGGTGTAATAGATTTGGGAGGGCTTTATATTATAGGAACAGAACGTCATGAAGCTAGGCGAATTGATGACCAATTGAGGGGGCGATCAGGTCGTCAAGGGGATCCTGGTACAACACAATTTTATATTTCACTTGATGATGAATTGATGCGTCGTTTTGGAGGTGATAAGCTTAAAAATGTAATGGAACGATTAGGACTTCCAGAAGATCAACCAATTCAAAATAAAATGATTTCAAAACAAATTGAAGGAGCTCAATCAAAAATTGAAGGATTCAATTTTGATATTCGTAAGCATGTTTTGGATTATGATGATGTTGTTAATAAGCAGAGGGAAGTTATTTATGAAAAACGACGATTTGCTCTTGAGAGTGAGGATGTAAAAAGTGAAATATTAGATTTATTACATGAAGAAATTGAAGAAATCGTAGGAGCTCACGCTATAGGAGAGAGATATAATTGGGAAGTGGAAAAAATAACAAAAGATGTAAAAGCTATTTTTCCATTTACTGACGAAACAAGTAAAAAGATTGAAAATATCATTTCAGATCAATCAAAAGATGATCGTGAAATTATTTCTACAGTCATAGAAAATATTTTTGCAGAGGGAAAAATTGCATATGGTATAAAGGAGCAAGAAAATGGGGATGGTCCAATGCGTGCCATTGAACAATCTATTCTTTTGCGAACTATTGATCAACATTGGATGAATCATTTAGATGCAATTGATCATTTGCGTCAAGGAATCGGTTTACGAGGATATGGTCAACAAGATCCTCTTATTGAATACAAAAAAGAAGCTTTTGATATGTTTTCACAATTAATGGCAAATATTCGCAATACCGTTTTGCATACGATTTTTAGAGCAACAGTTATAAAACAAGGGGAAAGTGCCATGAGTAAAATGTCAGATGAAATGGAATTATCTGGAGCTGATAGTAATCCAAAACAATTTGCAGCTACAGTACAAAAAGAACAAAAAAAAATGATAGATAATATGCCAGAATTTGAAAAACCAGTTATTGCTGAAAAAACAGTAGGCAGAAATGATCCTTGTCCTTGTGGTAGTGGCAAAAAATATAAAAAATGTTGTGGTAGATAAATAATTCTTTATTATATGAGCTATAATTAAAAGGGGGAGGTTAAATATTGAGAAGCTTTTTTATTTTTTAAAAAAAATGTGACAGATATGGTAAACGTTACGGATTGAGGTACAACCTCGCTCTTGCACAAGTAAATATTTTTCAGTTTATCTTTACAAAAAATAAATACAATCAACAAAGCTTCTACGCAACAAGTATA
>CAZHQB010000039.1:2144-7999 GCA_964534895.1 uncultured Micavibrio sp. | reverse complement strand
ACTCTTTATTATATACTAATATTGTCTTATAATACAAACATGATTAATTTTGAAACAATTTCACCAAAAAAGAATAAACCTCAACCATCATCAAAAAAAATTTCTTCTCAACAAGAAGGATTGACTAGGCGTGATGTATTGAAAGGATTAACTGCCACAACGATACTTGCCATCGCAGGCCCAAAAATAAGAACTCTCACAAAAAAAGATGTTCCTTCTTTTTCTGAGAAAGATCAAAAAAAATTAGATGCTACAATTGCCAAATTAATACACAAATTTGAAACAACAAAAGCACAACAAGAAATAGAAGAAAAGGATATTAGCATTATCGGAAAAACTTTCGCTCAACAAATAGAAATGAATGAGGAAATTAGACTTGATCAAATAACTCGTAATACAATATATAAACATCATTATGAACAATATAAACCTGGAGGACTTAATTATGAAAAAAATATCATAAATGGGCTTAATCGCATGAGAAAATGGATTGTTGAAATTCAAAAAATATTTTCAAAATATAATATTGATGAAAAATTTATCTATTTAGCCATAGCTGAATCAGGCTTTAGGACTAAAGCTGTATCTCCAGATGCAGCTATTGGCCCTTATCAAATCACGTCCAAGACAGCTTTAAACTATGAATTATTAATAACAAAAACCTATGATGAACGTTTAGATCCTATCAGAAGTGCAGAATTATGTGCAATCCATTTGAAAGATGGTTTAAAAATATCCGATAATAATGAACCTTTTGCTCTGATGGATTATAATGGCGGATATACAAAACAATATATTTTAGATGTCATAAACAACGAAAAAAAATTATCCAAAAAAGAAATAGAACCACAAAAAGACATGGAAGGCAACATACTAATTTACACACTTTCAAAAAATGATACATTAGAAAATATCGCCAAAAAATTTAATACATCCGTAACACGTTTAAAAATAATAAATGACATCAAAGATTTTGAGGTGCGAAAATTGCGACCCGGTAAAAAGCTAATAATTCCTGAGGGTCGTAAGATTACATTTGAAAAATTTAATACATGGTTAGAACATAAAATTAACACCATAATAAAAGAATATGAGACAATATATACATATATTGTACGCCCTGGTGACACACTTAGTACAATCGCCGAAAAATTTCATGAGAATTATCATGAAATAATGGCACTCAATAATCTACAAAATGATGATATTAAAATTGGGCAAAAATTACGCATTCCCTATTTAGAACAAAAACGAAAAGAAAGAGTCCTGGAAATACTTTCAGACTATAGGGAAAATATCAATTATCCCAGTAAATTTTATGCTATTTTTGATATTATAAAACAAAACAAACTATTAAATCGATTTCACAATGCAACAATTGATTATTATGAAATTAAACCTCCTAGTGAAAAATTACAAACATTTAACTACACAATACAAAATGGAGATACTCTACTACATATAGCATATATATTAAAGAAAAATTATCCACAATGTGTTTTAACAAGACAAAAACTTGTATCAATGTTTATAGAACAAAACAAAAATATATCTAATACACATAAACTTATTACAGGCAAATCAATTAACTTACAATTTCCCCTAAAATTACCTGGAACATTAATAGATATTGCACGTGAAAATAATATTGATATTAGTATCTTACAAAATCTTAATCCGGCAGTCTTGGATGAATTTGCTTCCTTACCAAAAAATGCACGCATCCGAATTCCTAAAAAATAAATAACCTATTATACAATAATATCTTCTCGTACAATACCATCTGTAATATGAACATTACTAACCTTTTCAAAAAAATTACCACTTACTGGTTGACCCTTTACTTTCATCTGATACTTACCATTGTCAGATAACAAATAATAACGCCCAATTGAATCAGTTACTGTAAAATTCTTTTTTTCATTTGTATCTTTATTATGCAAACTTACAAGAGCAAAAGGTATGGGTTTTCCTGTATTAGTTTCAACAACACCATACTTTTTATTACTAAAAAATTTTTGATAAATGAAAAGCACTATATAAACACCTAACATAATAAAATTAAATATTGATGGATAGAAAAGTGTAACTACCATTGTTACAATAAAACCAATAAGGTATACCGAAGCAAATACATATTTCTTAATTATTGACCATTTAGACATATATTGTTTCGATTTTTTATCAGCATATTCTTGCCAATTTATAGCATTATTTTTCATAGCAATATTTGATAATACAACTTGATCTTCCTTAATTATAATTTCTTTACCATCATATAAATTACCATAAACATCATCATGTCCCATTTCTGTAATAAGAGTATAATTTTTTTTAAAAACATTCATAACATACATACCTGGCTGAGCTAAAAACCCAAACCTACCATCTTTATCAGAATAAGTTGTTAACATTTCTTTCCCTGATTTATCCAAAAGTGTAATTTTTGCAGCTGGTATTGGCATATGAGTTTGGTCATCAAATACAATACCCCAATTACGTTCTTTTTTTCTGCGACCAATGACTCCAAATAATTCCAAAAAATGCAAAAAAATAGTATTACCAAACATTCCAGGCATAGTAGTAAATAAAGGTATTGAGCCAGCTGCCAAAGATAACAATATTCCTGCTCCTAATCCTGCCATCATAGTAGTTTGATAAGCTTTTTTTGTTTCTTTAGTTGGTATAATTCTTTTTTTTATATTATTTATTAAATAATTTCTACTTTCTTCTTTTTCTATTTCTTTATTTTTCTTGTGGACACCACTACCTATGACACATTCCCCAATTTGTGCCCCAGCATCAAGATATTGTTGTACTTTATTTTGCAAAACGGAAATAGTAGAACCCTCATTGCACATGAGTACCTTAACACCATTAGTTATTTGACATTTTCCTATTACAGCACCTTGATTTAAATAAATTTGAAGTTCTGACTGCAAAATAGTTATGGTGGATCCTGCATTACAAATCTCAATTATAGATTCTTGTGTTTTTCCATCGGGATTAGTTAATTGACTCTTAGGATTAGAATATGAACTTTCTTCACTATCTCCTTTAATAGAAAATTTAACTTCAAAAGTATATTGAGTGTCCGGATTCAATCCAATAATTCCTAATGTAACAATACCATTGCTATTAGTTTTTTTAGTAAAATCAACTTTAAATATTGCTCCTGTTTTTTCATTTGTTACACGCACCACTAATTCCAAATCTTTATTATCATTATCACCAGTATCTACAACCAGCTCCATAGAATTAGTAGTTACATTATTTATATTGATAATAGTTGGTTTCGATAAATCAACATCTTTTTTTGTAATAATTGATTTTTCATTAGAATAAGTACTAAAATTTAATGTATCTTCACGAGCATACTTAACTTTGAATATATAATTAGTATCTGTTTCCAAATCATCAATTGGTAGTATTATGTGGGTATTAGTAATATTTTGTGTTATATGTATAGTATATATATTATTTCCATTATTTACTTCAATAACAAAATCCATACTAGATCCAATAAAAGCAGGGTCAACATCTACATTTAATTTAACAGAATTTTCTGTTATTGATTCTATTGAATTTAAAGCTGGAGCATCAATATTAGTTATAGCAGATTTTGATGCTGAGTCAGCACTATATGGATTTCCATTATACTTATATCTCACCTCAAATTTATATTCTGTTCCAGGATCTAAATCTGTAACAATGAGTATTGTTTCTGAATTGGTATCTGTTGTTTGTATAAAATTCTCTGTTGTTACTGTATTTGTAAATAAATTTGTAACTGTTACAACAAAACTTAACATATCTTCCGCATAACTATCACCAACTTTTACATTAAGATTCACTGAATTTGTAGTAGTATCATCAACTTGTGTAATAATTGGCGCGTCTGGTACAACGATTGAACCATTATCTACAGTCACCATCAAATTTTGTCCTACAGCAAAAACTATATCATATGGTATAATGAGTAATATAGAAAATATTAAAACTATACTACAAATATTTTTTATTTGTTTTGTCATGTCATTTTTTATTTATATACACATTTATCATAATAACACTTTTAGCAGAAAAAAACACGACCCCTAAATGATAATCAACTAAGTACTTACATTTGTATTTATTTTATGTATAATCAATACTACTGTCAATCGTACAGGAGTGAGGTTGTACCTCGATTCATAACATCCACTACATTCATTACTTTTTTCAAATATGTGGAACTGGTTTGTAACCAGTTCCTGCAATAATTTTAAGTGTTGCAATCAATTATTGGACTTAGCATGCGGATACTTGCATTTGTATTTATTTTATGTATAATAGATATTACTGTTAATTATTGACAATAATCACTACAAGGTCCGGTCGTCTAGTGGTTAGGACGCCAGGTTTTCATCCTGGTAACCGGGGTTCGATTCCCCGTCGGACTACAAAAGACGAGTCAGCACAAGCTGGCTCCTTATTTTTTTATTTAAATAAATTATTTTTTAAATAACTTATTTATTGCCTTTTCACATTTTTTTATAGAATCAATATTCACATCTGCGAAAGTAGTTTTTTTTGAATTGCTAACAAAAATTGTTTTGAACCCTAATTGTTTAGCAGGTATGATATCAGTTTTTTCTTGATCTCCTATCGAGATGATATTTTTTGGTAAGACGCTGTATTGTTTTGGAATATCATTAAAACGATTTTTCAAACTTTTTCTTTTTTGTCCATCTCCAGAAAATATATTTCCTTCAAAAAACTCTATCAAATTCAATTCTATTAATGCATTTTGAATCCAGATAAATGCCCCATCAGATATTAACGCTAATTTATATTCCCTATCTAACTTTCTCAATATTTTACTCATATCTTGTGAACCAGTTATAATATTTTTTGCATCAATATCCCACACAAAATCAAAATAATCCCTTCTAGTGCAATTGTATTTTTCTTCCATCGCTATACTGATATCTTCTCCGTAATTTTGTACGATATCATTTAATATTTTTTGTGCTTCTTTTTTTGTTTTTTTTAATTTAAATTGGATATATTTTATTGCATTTTTCAAAACTTGTTTTTGTAATCCTGAACTGACGAATGTTCCATCTTTAAATTTATACAGCGTTCCATCTAAATCAAAAATTATCAATTTATCTTTTTTCATATTCTTAATTTATTAACTTAATAATCATTTCAACAGCCTCTTTTGCTGTATCTACCCCAATTGCTTTCATCCGTTTTCTACTATCAAAATATTCATCAGCCATCTTATCAGCCCAACCACCCGTACCTCTCACTACAACTACTGGTATATTTAATTGATATGCAACAAGCATTTCATTCATTGTTCCAGACCCTCCAGAAACTGCAATAAGTCCATCACAACTATTAACTAAAACAAACTCCCTACCTCCGCCACGCTCCAAGCCAGAACATACAATAACATCCGTATTACCTTCTTTGTCCCATATATCCTTGCCTCTGCCATAAGTAACACCTACTGTTAGACCTTTTTCTTTTTTTGCTCCCCTTGCTGCTGCAGTTGATAGTGAGTCATAATCTTTTTCTGCACCATAAATTGTTATATTTCCAGTTTTTGCAATTTCACTACCAATTTTTTGTGCAATTGACTCAATTTCTGTAGAATATTCTGTATCCGCAGCCGAACCCATTACTCCAATTTGTAATTTTCGTTTATTCATAAATTTATTATTCAATAATTAAAACCTCTTAATTTTTTCCAAACAAAAAAGCCCTTCCAAAAGAGAGGCTTGATAAATTGAATAATAAATACACAACACAAAATTCCTCTCTTTTAGAAAGGCTTTGTATGTATTGCGCTAGTTGTATTTAAT
>CAZHQB010000039.1:0-2044 GCA_964534895.1 uncultured Micavibrio sp. | reverse complement strand
CGTTTTTTTGCTCTTCGCAGTAGTGTACCTACACTGCTGGTTGGTTTGTTTATTATTTTGCTTATTTCTTTGTAGGATTTGTCTTCAAAATAGTGGAGTTGTATTACTTGTGCGTATTGCTCGGGTAGTTTTGCTACTGCGTCTTGGAGTTCATCTCTGAGTTCTATCTGAAACCATTCGTCTAATGTTGTGCTTGTTTTGTCTGATAATTCTATGTTGTCTTGCAGTGTGCACATATCATCTATTGATACTGTATTTTTTGGCTTTCCCCTAGTTAGATAATTCATCGATTCGTTGTGTGCAATACGATAAATCCATGATGAAAACTTTTTGTTGCAATCAAAAGAGTCTATATGATTAAGTGCCTTAACAAAAACATTTTGCACTATGTCTTTTGTCTCATCTGAGTTTTTGACAAAGCGCATAACATAACAAAATAGTTTGTGATCATATCTATCAATCACAATATCAAAATAGTCTGTTGCACCATGCTGTACTTTTTCAATCAATTCTTCATCTGTTATATCTTCTGAACAATTTGCACTATTTTTTTTCTTATCCATAATTTGTTGCAAAAATGCTATAAACTTTGTAGTATTAGAATACTACACAAAAGACAAAAATCAAAACCAATCTACTGATACCCTTGTCTTTAGAAACCTACTAATATACTAGCATACTAAATTTCTATGAAAATCTTAGCAATTGAAACTTCTTGTGATGAAACTGCTGTTTCTATTATTGATACTGCCAGTAACACACCTGACAAAATTATCGAGATCAAATCAAATATTATATCTTCTCAAGTAGAATTGCATGCCAAATGGGGTGGTGTTGTGCCAAATCTCGCTGCCAGAGAACATGCCAAAAACATCATTCCTGTACTTACTGAAAGTTTAGAGACTGCCGACATATCCAAAGATGAGATTGATTTGCTCGCAGTTACTCACGCTCCAGGTCTTATCCCTGCACTTCTGTCCGGTGTGAGTGTTGCCAAATCACTCGCTTACGCTTGGCACAAACCACTTATGGGTGTGCATCACATAGAAGGACATATTTATGCAAACTGGATTGAAAATCAAAATATCAAATTTCCCGCACTTGCACTCGTAGTGTCTGGTGGACATACTCAATTAGTGGTTATGCAAAAGCATTGCAATTATGAAATTGTTGGTCAAACTCAAGATGACGCAGTTGGTGAGGCATTTGATAAAGTCGCTCGCATACTAGGACTAGGATACCCTGGCGGACCTATAATATCTGAACGTGCTCAAATTTTTCAAGATACTCAAAAAGAAAATAACATCACGCTTCCTCAACCAATGTACAATAGCGGAGACCTAAATTTTTCATTTTCTGGTATCAAAACTGCTACACTTTATTTGGTAAATAATTATCGCAAAGAAAATGATTTAAAAAAAGACGATCCACTTCCACAAAATTTCATAGATTCTGTAGCCCATGCATTTCAAAAGGCTACAGTAGAAATTTTAACCAAAAAAACTACTAGAGCAATAAAAGAATACAATATTAAAAGTACATTACTAGCTGGTGGAGTTAGTGCGAATAGACAATTACGTGATAATCTAAGACAAACATTACAAACAGATTTTCCAAATGTACAATTTTATGCACCTTCAATGGAATATTGTTTAGATAACGCTGCCATGATAGCTACAGCTGCATTTTACAGATATCAAATATTATCACAAAAAGAAAAAATTGCTTTACAAAATGGATGGCAAACAGTGACCGCAAAAGCAAATTGTATATTATCTTAAGAAAATATTACTCCAATGTCAATTTGATCAACTCATCTATAAGTTTAGCATAACTCAACCCGCTAACTTCCCATAATTTTGGGTACATACTTTTGGGAGTAAAACCAGGAATAGTGTTGATTTCATTTACAAAAATTTTATTATCCTTAGTTAAGAAAAAATCTACCCTCCCCATTCCTCGACAACACAAAACTTCAAAAGTTTCAATGGCCATTCTTTGAATTTTTTTAGCAACTTGTTTATCAATTTTTGCTGGAATAGAC
>CAZHQB010000038.1:0-8012 GCA_964534895.1 uncultured Micavibrio sp. | reverse complement strand
GCTAAAGAGATAATTTTCAGGAGGTATCGTCGTGAAAAAATTATTTGATTTTGATGAGCCAATTATTTCTGGCTTATTGGAAACGGATACTTATAAAATCCGTATGCTCTATTTTATTTGGACTTTTTTTCCTTATCTCAAAACAAAACTTGTTTTTACAAATCGTACTGAATCAGTAAAGTTGGCAAAAGAGATTGACTTGATGCAGTTGCAAGAGCAATTGGATTTTGTTTCCAGATTGCAATTTACTGATGCTGAAATTGAATTTTTGCGTGAGAGGGAAGATTATCCGGAAGATTTTCTGCAATTTTTGCGTGAATTAAAACTATCTGAAATTGTGGTTGAGCAAGATAAAGGTGGTCAACTTATCATTGAGACGGATGAAATCCACTGGTTTTCCACGACTCTTTGGGAGCTTGTAGTTTTGCCTATTGTCAATGAACTGTATTTTAGAGAGATTATTAAACAAAATAATATCTCTGAAATTGACATTATTGGAGAGGGTGAAAAGCGTTTAAGAGAAAAAGCACAGATGCTAACAGGCTCTGGTGTGAGAGCATTACAATTTGGTCTTCGTAGACGATTGTCTGGAGCATGGGAAAAACATATGACACAGATGGCTTTGGAATTGATGCCAGATGTGATGACAGCAGTTTCTAATATGAAACTTGCTCGTGATCTTGTCGTGCCATATGCAGGGACTAATGCTCATGAGTTGTCCATGGCGCTTAATGCTCTTAGGTGGTCTGAGGGTCCGCAAAAAGCGTGGAATTCTCAATATGAAGTATTTGAAAAGTGGTTTGAGCTTTTTGATGAGCCACTTCGAATCATTTTACCAGATACGTTTGGTTCTAAACAATTCTTGGATAATATTCCTGTGGGATTGATGCGGGAGGCAAATGGTTTTCGTCAAGATTCTGGTAACCCAATTGAATTTGGGAATATGGTATTGGACAAGTGGCAAGATAGCTATCTTAATCCTGCTGGTACAGCTGGCAAGACTTTATTTTTCAGCGATGGACTTAATGCCCAGAAAATGTTGGAACTTTACAGAGAGTTTGGCGATAAGGTGAACGTACTTTTTGGCTGGGGTACGAATTTTAGTAATGATACTGGATTTGTAAAACCTCTGTCTATTGTTATGAAACTGGTTAAGTCTGGTGGAAATGATGCCGTGAAACTCAGTGATAATATTGCCAAAGCAATTGGTGATCCTATCGCAATTGCTCGCAACAAAAAGTTGTTTGGTTACGACGTAACACTTGATGAAAAGTGTGTATATTAAATGATTGATGTAGTGAATAGTCATGATTGTCCACTACATTTAAAAAATAAATTTAGTGTAGTGATAGAACAATGTTCTATCACTACATATCTCTACATATAAATACAAAACTAATTTGTATTTATATGTGGAGAGGTTCTTTGACAATAAAATATTTATGGCGGATTATATAAGTATAAATTTTAATAGAGGAATTGACTATGAAAATTTTACCAGTCTTAGGGAAACAAAACGGAGTACAGGAGTATTGGCAGGAACTACTCAAGATGGGAATAGTGGAGGATTATAATAATCCTGAGTATATTTTAGTTTTAGGTGGTGATGGCACTATGCTTGGTGCTCAACGTCATTATTACAAAAGGAATATTCCATTTATTGGGGTAGGATTTGGAAATATTAATTTTTTGCTTAACAGAAATTTCAAGATGCCATCTCAATTGATAATGGCACTGGGAAAAACACAATGGAAAGAATGTGAATCTCAGGGTATGCGTGTTTTTGTTGACACTGAGCAAGGCACGCAAAAAGCAATTGCTTTCAATGATGTTTATGTTAAATCAGCACATCCTGCTGGTGTAGTAAGACTTTCTTTGGAGACAAATGAATATGACGGAGTGTCAGTTAGTGGGGACGGGATTGTGGTGGCTAGTCCGCAAGGTTCTACGGCATACAATCGTAATGCTGGTGGCACAATTTTACCACTTGGGAGTAGAGTGTGGTGCATAACTGGGATTTGTACTCAACACAGATTGCATACCACAGTTGCCCAACAAAAAGTGCAACTCAAAGTAAATAAAAAAACTCCAGCTATTGCTGTAACTGATAATAAAATATTTAGTGAAGTAAAAGCTGTGAGAATTGTGCCGAGTAGGTATATAATCAAAATATTTTTTGGAAACAAAGAAAATTTTGAACAAAGAAGATACAATGACTAATTTGTAGTGGATGGTTATGATTGTTTGTTATATATCTTAATTAAGGAGGAGTTTAATATGTTTGTAAAGTCGATTGAAAAAACCATTGAAGTGTTAAAGGATTATGTTGTGATTTTTATGGGGAGACGTGTATTAATTGATAAAAAGCAAGTAGATGTTTGTATTGGAGGTTGTAAGCGGGCATTTGTTGCACTTTCTGGCGGAGTGGATTCTGCTGTAGTTTGTGCGATACTTTGTGAAGCACTGGGAGAGGAGAATGTGGTAGCGATGTATAGAGACATTCGTTCTAATTCAAAACATCTTGTTGATGTGATGGAATTGCAAAAAGTTTTAGGATTTAAGCTTCTCAAAATTGATGCCAATCCACTCTATGATATGTTTTTGGAGCAGTGCAAAGATGAGTTTGAACGAGTTGGCCTAGCATGGGCTGATGAAAATACTCAACAGGCTGAAATCTTGAATTTTGGAGGAGCTTACGCTTCGCTTAAATCTCGGTTTACTACTCCGATGGCTGGGTTTATTGCCAAAGCTGTTGATGAATGTGGTGGACGCATTTTTGGCACAGGCAATTTGGAAGAGGATGTTTTGCTTCGTTATTTTGATAAATTTGGCGATGGGGCGGTGGACAATAATATTTTGGTAGGACTAACCAAAATGGAGGTTCGTCAAATTGCTTTGTGGTTTGGTCAAAAATACGATGCAGAAATTTTTGAAAAAATTGCTCACAAAACTCCCTCAGCTGACTTGCAGGCTAATGGTGACGCTCACAATGATGAAAATGAATTAACCACTTGGGCTCGCCAAATGGGTTACAATATTACTCTTTCTTATGGAGATTGTGAACATGAGGGCAATATTGCTTGGGTGATCAAGGAGGATTTAGATAGAGGTATCGTGACTGGGGAATGTCGTAATTACTCCTCAAAATATCTTCAGCAGAAATTTAATTATTCTGATGAAGAATTAGAGTTAATTGAATTTATGTGCAAGATTGAACACGATACCCGCCACAAAGCACTGGGAATTCCCGGCATAGAGCGCAAAACATTGCGTGGATTCGGGCTGGTAGATTAAAACAAAATAATCCCTCTAAAAAATATTTTTTAGAGGGATTTTAAATTAGACTAATGTTACATTATAAGATGGAACAGCGTTCCATCGGTCTGTAGATTGCGTTATGTATGCAATTACCTTATAGCTGGTTGTATTTTTTGAAAACAATCCAAAGAATCTCGGCTTTTGTTTTGTGTGTTTTTCAAATAATGTAAAATAGGCTTCAGATCCGTGTATATTACCATCAGCAAACCATTCAATTAAATACACTTTTTCAGACTTTTTTTCTTTGGTAATTGGATGAATAGATGATGTAAATATTGCATGAGGCAGATATCCATCATTGGATGGCACTTTATTTGCATCAAAGAGTTTTTTGAACTCACTATAAAGCTCTTCTGCTTCTTTCCCTTCTGAATATTTTTGCATTTTAGTTCTCCTTTGATTTTATTTTATAGCAAAACATTAATAAACCCTCGGAAACGTTTTTCCAGAAGTTCCCAATGTTCTTTTGTTACAAAATCTACTACTTTCTTTTGTGAATTTGTAGTACACAAAAGAATAGTCATTGGTAGTGTTTTTATCTCAGATTGTACAATCTTGACAAAATAATTATTGTCATTTTGAAATGGGTGTATAATCATAGTCTCAAGTTTGACAGTTTGTTCATTGCGAGCAATACATTCTACAAACCCTGATAGATGTTTGGTTTTGTGTACTGTTGACTGAAACAAAACAAAATTTTCATCATTAGATAGATTAAGTACATAAAATATACCAATAATTCTCTCGCTTTTGGTTATTTCATTTGTACCAATTAGAAAAAATTTTGTGTAGTTATGTAATATTTCACAATGAAATACATCTTTCAAAATCTGTTGCACAGCTATTTTATTGTTGTGTAATACAATTTTTGCAATAGCATTTTTAGTAACATCATCAATCTCTTTATATCGCATAGTAACTATCTCCTATATATTATATTGTTAAGGTTCTATCATTTTATTGATATATAACAATATCAGTAAAATGGACTAATGTCAATCAAACTTTTTTGAGTACCTTTAAAGATACCTTTAAAGGTATCCAATATTTATAGACAAATCAAATGATATGTGCTATGGTTATATATTCCAAGTTGTTTAATAATTGTATATAAATAGTTCAAGGGGAGAAATATTATCATGGAAAGGGAGTGGAACAAGACGCAAAGAATCGGGTTTTCTGTAAGAGATATGACGGAGTTACAGCGTGTTGTAAGATTGGGCGCTAATATGGTGGAAATTAAGGTTGAGAAGTTTGCGCGTGCTGGTACTCCAATTTATGAATTTAATGGGAAAAATGAATTTTGGTGCAATGAAGGTATGTTGGGGCGCTTAACAGCACTTGCATTAGATAAAAATTTTACAATTCAGTGGCATTTACCTGTTGAGGGTAAAATTGACCCGACGAAAGAAACGGGATTTAATATGGGAGTTGCTGAGCATTGTGAACTCTATATTGAGCGATTTCTTGTGCTGGAATCAATTTATCAGGATTATGGTATTGGCAATGTCATAACATTGCATCCACCCACAATTTCGATTGGTGGTGAGGAATTTTTAACAGCAAAAAAGCACTTTTGAATGCTGAACTTTGTTTGTGCAAGTTGGATTTGGTGCGCTTGACGAATAAACACCAGACAAAAATTGGTTTGGAAAATCAAACTGATTTGAAACAAAAGGCTGGGACTCTTGGGTTTTTGTCCAGTCATTTCAAGCGAATGCTCCAAGATACAAGGACTATTGGTATTACGATTGATACTGGACATCGTAGGCTGGCACAAAATTTTTCCATTGGAAAATTTTTGTCACTTGGGTTCACTGTGAATAATTTTCATTTCCATGGAAATGAAGGCGTGTTCAATCCAGTTGACTGGAGTGATGATCATCATGTTTTGCCAACGAGAGAAAATGTTAGTGCAAACAAAAATGCATATGATAATTTCTTGCGATATTTTCGCAGGCATAGACCACCAATTGTATTGGAGATTTCTCATTTAGAGAAATATACTGACCATGAGTTAAAAATATTTCTTCTTAGTTTTCAGAGGGAATTGTCTTAGTTAAAATTTTAGAATACAAGCCATCAAAATATAGTTATTTTGTTGGCTTTTTATAATGTGTATCTTTAAAGATACACAAGATTTAATTTTGATATTTGATATTGTTATGTATAATAAATATTGTAATATATAAATTATTTTGATATGAAAAAGTTTTTAGTTTTACAATTACGACCAGAGGATGAAGCCTCTGATGATGAATTCCGTGCATTTTTGGAATTTGGAGGATTAAGTAAAGATGAAGTACGCAGAATTCGCATAGAAAAAACAGGTATTCCTGATGATGTAAGTTTAGATGATTATAGCGGAGTGATAGTAGGTGGTGGTCCGAGCAATGTGTCTGATGCACAAGAGAAAAAAAGCGAGCAGCAAAAAAAGTTTGAAGCTGATTTGTATAAGTTGCTTGATGAAGTAGTGGAGAAAGATTTCCCGTTTATGGGGGCGTGTTATGGAGTGGGGATACTATCATCCCACCTTGGTGCTTGTGTATCAAAAGAAAAGTATGGTGAAGGCGTAGGAGCAGTAACAGTACGAGTAAATCAAGAAGGTAAAAAGGATGATTTGTTAAAAGGTTTACCAGAAGAATTCCGAGCATTTGTAGGACACAAAGAAGCCTGCCAAGGAGTACCTGAAAGCGGAGCACTGCTAGCAAGCTCAGACACTTGTCCAGTACAAATGTACAGAGTAAAAAATAACATATATGCAACACAATTTCACCCAGAACTAGATGTGGAGGGTATAATAACAAGAATAAAAGTATACAAAAACGCAGGATATTTTCCACCGGAGGACGCACAAAAAATCATAGACGAAGCAAAACAAGAAACCGTAGAAATACCAAAACAAATTTTAGAGAGGTTTGTACAGAAATATAAAAAATAGATAACACTTAAATAGTGACCAAGTCGCTAGGCTTAGCGATCTGGTCACTATATTAAAAATGGAGAGGTGCCAGAGTGGTTTAATGGGCCGGTTTCGAAAACCGTTGTCTCGTTTGTAACGGGACCCAGGGTTCAAATCCCTGTCTCTCCGCCATAAATAATATTGTTTTTTGAGTATGGTTTATGCTAGTATTATAAATATGTAATTAGGTTACTGAAGAATCAAAATTTGTTATCATCTCGAGTACAACGTAAGTGAAGTCGAGAGATTGAGGTGAGTGCCGTAGGCAGAGAATATACTCTGAAGTACTTAAATCTGTAAGAATATGATAAAACTGTTAGTTTAGAGATTTTTACATTTCATTGGTGTTATGGTTACAATGACAAATTGTTAGTTTCTCAGTAGTTTCTATAATTTATTAAAATATAAAAATATGAAGATTAGTAAAATTGAAGCACAAGCTACTTTTGGTGATGATGGGTCTATGATAGAAACGAAGAAAGAGATGAGTTTACTTGGAACGTTAACAGAAAGATTAAGTGTAACGGATGGTGATATAAGCAATGAGAATGTTGAGGCATTGGGGAGGTTTGCACAAACTGAAGGTAGTAAGTTAGATAGTGCAATACAAGAAAACGGTGGTGAAAAATCACAAAAATTAAAGAAAATATTTAAAAACATGACTATAGGAGCAATATTGCTTGCAAAAGTTATGAGTGGAGCAGAAGCTCAAGCTAATGAAAAACCTAGCGATTTAGATATGAAAAATTCTACTGGTACGATTGAGTATGTTGCGGATGATGCAGTTAATAATGAATGGAAAAAATTAGATAAATATGATGTAAAGCATACTAAACAGGGCAGTGCTAATGATATCGATTTAGAAAAGTACACTGTTGAATCTAATGCAAGTGATAAATCTGTAAAAGATGTTGATATTGAGAGAATGAATAATCACGAATTTGTTGAGTATTATCAAGAGCAAAAAACTAACCTTTTATATGAAGTAAATAATTTAATGTATGTTATTATTGCAGGGTGGCCTACTTTGCAGGACAATATGGGACGCAAGAATTATAATGATTTGAAATATACAATAGATGATGCCAAAAAGGATGTGGGGGGAATTAATGAAAATTTAACTACTATTGAAAGACAAAAAATGATTAAAGAGTTAAAAACACTAAAAAAGGTAACTGAAGAATTATCTGATGCAGTAGATAAATTAGCATCAATAGACTTCAGTATGAAATATTAATTATAATAAAAGTTATGAACATAAAACAAAAGTTACAAGAAATTATAAATCAATCAATACTTGAGAATCAAGATAAGGAACTGTGGAATAAATTTGTAGAAGTTGCTACAGATGATGAGCTTGGGGATATTTTTGAATTTTTAAGCAATGAACCAGAACAACTTAATTTTTTGACGAAAAATTTAAAAGGTAAGTTAGAAGCAATTTTGGCAAAAGATAGTGATAAATTAAATGCAATCATCGATGAGGAAATAGAAGCAATAAATAATATTTAAATATTCTTTTTAAGAAGCAATATGTTTTGTAATTCTTGCTTAAGGTAGTTTAATTTTACTGATTATTATTTTATGAAAATACTTTTGATAGAAGACAATAAAATCTTAGCAAAATCACTTCGGAAAGGCTTAAAGGATGAGGGATTTGTGGTTGAGCATTTTTTGCAAGGTGATAAAGGGTTGCGATTTTTACTTGTGCATCATAAGGCTATCGATGTGG